>NZ_JBFAQU010000006.1:278451-308943 GCF_040678915.1 Micromonospora sp. NPDC049257 | reverse complement strand
CACCGCCACCGCCCCCGCCGACCACTCCGCCGCCCACCACGCCCCCGCCGACGACGCCCCCGCCCACCACGCCCCCGCCGTCGGCAGGTTGCCGGGTCCAGCACGCCGACCCGGCCGTTCGTCGTCCATCGGGCCCGCCGTTCGTCGTCCACCGGCCCGGCCGCTCGTCGTCCACCGGCCCGGCCGCTCGTCGTCCACCCGGCAGGCGGGCGCGGTGGCGCGTCAGGCGTTCGGGCGTCGGGGGCCGGACCGCGGGCGGTCGACGCCACTGCGGCGACGCCGTCGAAAATCACGAATTCAGCGGAGATTGTCGTCAATGAAACGATCGACTCCGGGCACTGTTCGGAGGTTCGGCGCGTAGCGCGGATTATCCGAACAGAGACGTACAAGTCTCTCATCATCCCCACAACCCAATAACCACCGAACAACTAGACGTATTTGAATCCTTGCGTTCGGCACACGGCATTGTTAGCCTCATACGCACCCCACTCCACATTGGGGTAAAGGAATTCAGCCCCGGATCGCGCGAACTCGTACCGAACAGACCTCGCACCGATATTTGGGAAAATCATGAGCACAATGCGGCCAGGGCAATGACGGCTGCCCCCAGCCAGGAAACAAAACCCGCAAATAGCCCCCACCGGGGCCGCGATTTCCGCCTCTACTGGATCGCCGGCGCAATCGACCAACTCGGGTCGCAGGCGTCCGGGATCGTTCTTCCACTGGTCACCCTGGCCGTGACCGGCTCACCGGCGGCGGCCGGACTGGTCGGCGCCCTCGCCCTCGCCGGGCGGCTCGTCGCCGCTCCGGTGGCGGGGGTGCTGGCCGACCGGCTGCCGCGTAAACGCATGATGGTCAGCTCGCTGCTGGTCGCCGCCGCCGCGATGTCGACGATCTTCGTCGTACTGGTGGCCGACGTGGCGACCCTCGGCCTGCTGGCCGCCGCCGCGTTCGTCGAGGGGATCGCGCAGAGCGGCTACGAGGCGGCCGGCTCCGGTGCCATCCGCCGCCTGCTGCCGGACGACGACCAGAAGGCACTGTCGCGGTTGGAGGCCCGCAACCACGCCGCCCGGCTCACCGGCCCGTTGTTGGGCGGGGTGCTCTACCAGCTCGCCCGCTGGCTGCCGTTCCTGGCGGACACGCTGTCCTACCTGCTCGCGGCAGCTCTCGTCGCCACCATCCGGACCGACCTGACACCCGAACGCGCCGAGCGCACCTCGTTCCGCACCGACCTGCGCGTCGGGCTGCGCTTCGTGTGGCGGCAGCCGTTCCTGCGGTTCGTCACGATCTGGGCGGCCGGCATCAACTTCACCTTCGGCGCCCTCGTCTACTACGCCATCCTGACCGCCGGTCGGCAGGGTGCCCCCGCGGCGTCGATCGGCCTGATCCTCACCATCGCCAGCGTCGGTGGCCTGAGCGGCGCACTGGCCGCTCCGATGATCTTCAGCCGGGTACGGCCGACGACCGTCATCGTGTTCGCCTCGTGGGCCATGGTCGGCCTCGTCGTCGCGATGTCCCAGGCCCGGCAGACCTGGAGCTACGGGCTGTTGTTCGGGTTGGTCTTCCTGCTCAGCCCGCTGCTCGGGGTCATCTTCCAGTCCCGGGTGATCGCGTTGACGCCCGACGAGCTCCAGGGTCGGGTGGCGACCGTGATGGGCACCGTCGGCGAGGCGCTCCAGACGCCCGCGCCGCTGCTCGCCGGGGTGCTGGTGGCCTGGTACAGCCCGGGCACCGTCGCCCTGGTCTTCGCCGCCGCGCTGGCGCTGCTGGCCACGTACACCACCGTCAGCCTGCGCCAGCTCCGCGCCGGCGCCGGTGCGACGGCCGGCACCGACCCCGACCCGACCGACGACACCGACCCGACCGACGGCACCGACCCCGGCCCGGCCGCCGGTGCCGGGGCCGCCCCCGACCCCGAGGAGGCCCGCCGATGAGTCGTGGTCACCGGCTGTTCTATCCGGCGCTGCCGGTCGTCGCCGAGCACGCACCGCACCGGGCGGTCTACGTCGGTGACGCCGGGGGGCGCTGCGAGATCCTCGCCTGGGACCGGCTCGCCGGCACCGCCCGGCAGGTGACCGACCGGGCGGCCGGCACGATCCGGGCGGCGCTCGACCCGACCGGGTCCACCATCTGGTGGTTCGACGACGATCTCGGCGGCGTCGGCACCTGGCGGACGTGCGACTTCGACCAGCCCGACCGGTCCGTCGCGGCGCTGCCGTCGGTGCCGCCGGCCCGCCACGCCGGCATCGCCATGGCCACCGACGGCACCACCGCGATCGGCCTGTCCGACGACGGCGGGATGACCCTGTTCCTGCGCACCGGCGACGGCCGGGTGAGCGAACGGACCCACGTCACCGGCTACGCCTACCTGGTCGATCTCGATCCGGCCGGGCGGCTCGCCGTGATCGGCGCCGATGCCGCCACCGACGCGGCGGTCACGGTGGTCACCACCGACGGCGTCCGGGTGGCCGGCATCGCCGGTTGCGCCGACGGGCGGGTGTGGGCCCTCGGTTTCGCCCCCGGCTCCGGCCCGGCCCGGCTGCTGCTGGTGATCGAGGACGAGGGCGGCTACCTCCCGGCGACCTGGACCGAGGAGGAAGGTCTGGTCCGGCACGACTGGTGCCGCTTCGACACCGAGGTCACCGCCGGCTGGTTCCCGGACGGGCGGCGGCTGCTCGTCCGGCAGGACCGGCACGCCCGCAGCCTGCTGCACGAGGTGGACCTCGCCGGGCGGACCCGGTCGGTCGTCGACACCCCCACCGGCAGCATCCTGGACGCCGCGGTGTGGCCCGACGGGGACGTCGCCTACGTGTGGACCGACTCGGTGACCCCACCCCAGCTGCGTTCCGTGCGTGGGGTGCAGCTGCCGGAGCACCCCGGCGGTCAGCCCGACGTGGGCGGGCCGGACCCCGTCGCGACGCCGGTGGAGCACCGCCGCGAGGAGATCCGGGTGCCGGGCCCCGGTGGGCCGATCCCCGCGCTGGTCGCCCTGCCGGCCGACCGGGAGGGACCGAGACCGGCCGTCTTCCTGGTCCACGGCGGGCCCTTCCAGCACGCCCGCGACGCCTACGACCCGCTGGTCGAGATCCTGGTCAGCACCGGCTGCGCGGTGGTCCGGGTCAACTACCGGGGCTCCAGCGGGTACGGCGCGGCCTGGCGCAACGACTTCTCCGCCGGGGTCGGCCTCACCCAGTTGGCGGATCTCGCCGCGGTCCGGGCCCACCTGGTCGCCGAGGGTGTCGTCGAGGACCGGCGCACCGCCCTGTGGGGAACGTCGTGGGGCGGCTACCTGACCCTGCTCGCGCTCGGCCGGCAACCGGAGCTGTGGCGGCTCGGGATCGCGATCAGCCCCGTCGCCGACTACGTCGCCGCCTTCGAGGCGGCCACTCCGGCGGTACGGGCGCTGGACGTGCTGCTGTTCGGCGGCACCCCCGACGAGGTGCCGCAGCGGTACGCCCGGTCCTCCCCGATCACCTACGTCGACCAAGTCCGGGCCCCGGTGCTGCTGGCCGTCTCCACGGGTGACGTGCGCTGCCCGCCGGCACCGGTGGAGCGCTACGCGCGGCTGTTGGCCGAGCGCCGCATTCCCCACCAGGTGGTCCGGCGGCGGGCCGGTCACGAGGACTTCGACGCGCAGAGCCACCTGGCTCTGATGCAGACCGTGCTGCTGTTCATGCAGCGGCACTTCGACGGCGTGCGGGACGAAGGCACACCGGTGGCGCTCGCGATGGCGCGACCGGCGGGCTGACCCCGGCACGTGACCCGATCCCCTCGATAACGGAAAGGAGGTGAACGACATGCGCAAGAACGTTGTCGAGAACGACCCGATCAACGGCAACCGCGACCAGCTCCGGGCCTCGAACGTCACGGTCACGGTCACGGTCAAGGTCAGCTTCTAGCGGCCGTACGGGGTGGGGCCACCCGCCCGGGCAGGTGGCCCCACCCCGTATCCGTCATCCGGTCCGAACAGCTCACGAGAGAGGAGAGGTTACGTGCGGGTCATGCTGGTCAATATGCCATGGACTTCCATCGACGTCCCTTCGTTGGCGATTGGAATCCTCACCAACAGCGTCCGGCAGAAAATGCCGGACGCCGAAGTGGAGGCCGTCCACGCGAATCTCGACTTCGTCGACTGGGTGGTCGACCGGACCGAGTTCGGATTGAGCGACTACTACTACTATTCGCTGTTCACCTATTTCGCGGGCTGTGGTGACTGGGTCTTCTCCTCGGCCCTGTACGACGATCCCCAATGGCGGGTGCAGGAGTTCACCGACCGGGTCCGGACCCAGATGACCGAGCGGGAACTCGCGCTCAACCTGGAGCTGCACCGGCTGGCCCCGGAGTTCGTCGCGGAACTGGCCGACCGGATCGTCGCCCAGGCACCGGACGTGGTCGGCTTCACCTCCACGTTCCAGCAGAACGCCGCCGCCCTCGCCACCGCCCGGGCGATCAAGAAGCGGTCACCCGGCATCCGTACGGTCATGGGCGGCGCGAACTGCGACGGTGAGCAGGGTGCCGCGATCCACCGCAACTTCTCGTTCGTCGACTTCGTGGTCCGGGGTGAGGGCGAGACCGCGTTCCCCCGGCTGCTCGCCGCGCTCGACCCGGCCCGGTCGGCGGCCGGCGGGGCGGAGCCGGCGGGCGGGCTCGCCGACATCGAAGGGCTGTGCTGGGGCGGCCCGGACGGCCTGTCCGTGGCGAATCCGATGAGCACCACACCCCTGCCCCCGGCCGAGATCGTCGCCCCGGACTACGCGGGCTACTTCGAGCGGTTGGCCGCGTCCCGGGCGCAGCACTGGGTCGAGCCCCGGCTGGTCGTCGAGGGCGCCCGGGGCTGCTGGTGGGGCGAGAAGCACCACTGCACGTTCTGCGGCCTCAACGGATCGTTCATGCAGTTCCGCAGCAAGCACCCGGGCAGGTTCTACGACGAGATCATCGAGCTGGTCGAGCGGCACCAGGTCCTGGACATGTTCGTCGTGGACAACATCCTCGACATGAGTTACGTGACCTCGCTGCTGCCCCGGCTCACCGAATCCGACTACGACCTGCGGTTGCAGTACGAGATCAAGTCGAACATGAAGGGCCCGCAGGTGCAGGCGCTGGCCGACGCCGGTCTGGTCAGCGTGCAGCCCGGCATCGAGAGCCTCAACAGCCGGGTGCTCAAGCTGATGGACAAGGGGGTCAGCGGCTGCCTCAACATCCGGATGCTGCGTGACGCCGAGACCAGCGGGATCACCATCGCCTGGAACTACCTGTACGGGTTCCCCGGCGAGACCGAAGACGACTACCTGCCGGTGATCGCGCAGATGCCGGCGCTGCACCACCTGTGCCCGGCCGACGGGAGCACCCGCATCGCCATCGAGCGGTTCAGCCCCTTCTTCGTCCGCCCCGAACTCGGCTTCACCGACCTGCGGCCGGCGGCGCAGTACCGGCTGATCTACGACCTGCCCGAGTCGGAGCTGATGGACCTGGCGTACCTGTTCGACGTACCCCCGCAGGGCATCGGCGGCGAGACGGCCGACCGGCTCGACCGGGCGGTCACGCAGTGGCAGCACGAGTACGCCCGCAGCCGGCTCACCCACCACGACCTCGGCGACGAGATCGTGCTGGTCAGCCGACGCAGGCACTTCGACTGGCACGTCCTGCGGCTGACCGACCCGGTGGAGGTGGCCGTGTTCCGGCAGCTCGACCAGCCGCACAGCGTCAGCGCGCTGGCCCGGCGGCTGTCGGTCGACGAGCCGGTCCTTACGGCGTTGCTGTGGCGCTGGCGCGGTCTCGGCCTGGTCTACGAGGACGCCGGGCAGTTCATCCAGATCGCCCCGCAGGCCATGAACCAGGATCTCCTGCGCATCGACCACCTGCACCTGGAACGCGAAGCCGCCGAGACCAGGGCCGCCGCCGAGGCGGGCGAGCCGGCCGCGCTCAGCGCGGTCTGAGGGGAGGGAACGTGTCCACCACCGACGCCGGTCTGCGGCCCATCCTGGTCGGTCTCGCCCGGGACCACGACCCGGCCGTCCTGTCCATCCCCGGCATGACCATCGGTCCGGCCGAGCTGCGTGAGCCGGCCGCCGACGCGGTCGCCCGCTGGCGTTCTGCGGGGGTCCGTCGGGTCGACCTTCCCGACGCGGTGGACCTGACGGTCACCGGGGACGACGCGACGGCCGTCGACACGGTCCGCCGGCTGGTGCTGGTCCGGGAGCTGACCAGCCACGGTATCGCCGTGGACTGGCGGCTGCGGCTGCCCGGCGTCGAGGCCGACGAGTGGCTCCCGTACAGCCACCTGCGGGCGCCGGTCGAGCTGCTCCCCGCGCCGGGGGGCGAGGGCGACCCGGTCGCACAGCTCGACGCCTGGGTAAAGGGTTTCTACTTCGACAAGTGCACCTACCGTCGGGGCCCGGGGTTCGTCCAGGTGCGGGACCGCCGCTCCGGTCGGTTGAACCTGCTGACCATCGACGATCCGGCCTACCTGACGGTGCTCGACCAGTTGCTGGACGGTGCCGCCGTCACCGGGGTCGACCTCTCCATCGCCCGGGACTTCGGCGGGGAGGGCCTGGTCACGAAGATCGGCGAGCTGCTGGTGTGGCTGCCGCACCGGCTGCGCCGCTGGCCCCTGCCGTCGATGGTGATCTGACCGCCCGGCGCCGGCCGCGTCACCGACCGCCCGTCCACCCGCCCGCGACCCCGGGCCGGGTGGGCGGGCGGTCTCGCGTTCGCCCCGGCTGGTGGTTCCCGAAAGTTTCGGGTATACAGGGGAGGTGGCCCCGTTGAGGTCGAATTAATACCTGCCCTCCGCGGGCCCATCTCGGTGACAGCCGACGTCAACCCGTCGAAATCCGCCCCGCGTCCGGCCGCCGCCCGGAACGATGTTTCGGGAAGATTTCCGAAACTTGTTGACAGGTGGAGCATCGACACCCTACCGTCGCCATCGACGGCACTCGATGCTGTCGACACCACCCACCGCGACCCGTCCCCCCCGGTTCTGCTGGACGACCGGCCCACCACCGCGTGGTGACACCCACCGCATGGCCGGCTGCCGTACCTGGCCACGGACAGTCCACCGGGTCGTACCGCGTCGCTGGCGTCCGCCAGCTGTCACGAGGAGGAACACGTACATGAGCGACACCTCGACCCGACCGCGAAGGAGCGGTCGCCTGCGGCTGCTGCTCAGCGCCGCGTGCGCCGCGGCGCTCGCCGTCACCGGCACGTTCATCGCCTCGCCCAACGCGTACGCGGAGAACGACCGGACCCTCACCTCCAACCTCACCGGCACGCACAACGGCTACTTCTTCTCGTTCTGGAAGGACAGCGGCAACGCCAGCATGACGCTGCGCGCCGACGGCCGCTACAGCAGCAGTTGGGACCGCAGCACCAACAACTGGGTCGGCGGAAAGGGCTGGGCCACCGGCACCCGGCGGACGGTCAGCTACTCGGGCAGCTACAACCCGGGCAACAACAACACCTACCTGGCCCTGTACGGCTGGACCCGCAACCCGCTCATCGAGTACTACGTGGTGGAGAACTTCGGCAGCTACAACCCGAGCAGCGGCGCCACCCGGATGGGCACGGTGACCACCGACGGCGGCACCTACGACATCCTGCGCAGCCTGCGGGTCAACGCCCCGTCGATCGACGGCAACCAGACGTTCTACCAGTACTGGAGCGTCCGGCAGCAGAAGCGCAGCAGCGGCACCATCACCACCGCCAACCACTTCGACGCCTGGGCCCGCGCCGGCCTGAACCTCGGCACCAACCACAGCTACCAGATCATGGCGACCGAGGGTTACCAGAGCCAGGGCAGCTCCGACATCACCGTCCGCGAGGGTGGCGGCAGCAACCCCACCCCCACCAGCGGGCCGACCGGCAACCCGACCACCCCGCCCGCCGGCGGCAACTGCACCGCGGTGCTCTCGGCCGCCGAGCAGTGGGGTGACCGGTTCAACCTCAACGTCGCGGTCAGCGGCACCAGCAACTGGGTGGTCAGCCTCGGGCTGAACGGCGGCCAGAGCATCCAGAACAGTTGGAACGCCTCGGTCAGCGGCACCACCGGCACCGTCACCGCCAGGCCGAACGGCAACGGCAACAACTTCGGCATCACCATCATGGCGAACGGCAACTGGACCTGGCCCACGGTCAGCTGTCGAACGGCCTGACCCCGACCAGTTCCTGAGCGCACGCGACGGCGGGCGGCCCCGGTGCCACCGGGGCCGCCCGCCTGGTGCGTCAGGTGTGGCTGGTCAGCCGCGTATCCACTGCTGGTTGGTGCCGCCGTTGCAGGTCCAGAGCTGGACGGCGGAGCCGTTGGCGGTGGCCCCGCCGTTGATGTCCAGGCACAGCCCCGAGGCGACCCCGACGATGGTGCCGTCGGCGTTGAGCCGCCACTGCTGGTTGGTGCCACCGGTGCAGCTCCAGATCCGGGCCCGGGTCCCGGATGCGGCGCTCGGCACGTCGAGGCACTTGTTGCCGTAGATGGTGAGCTGGTTGGTGGAGCTGAGCGACCAGCGCTGGTTGGCGCCGCCGTTGCAGTCCCAGATCTGCACCACCGCGCCGTCGGTCTGGCTGGCCCCGTTGACGTCCAGGCACCGGTTCGAACCCGCGCCCCGGATCTCACCCGTCGGGGTTCCGGGGCTGCCGACGGCGGTCACCGAGAGGTTGTCGAACTGGGCGGTGACGCCCTGGCCGGTGCCGTACCCGATCTGGCCGGCGACCCAGGTGGAGTCGGTGGCCGTGCCGACGGTGGTGCCGTCGATGGCGGCGGTCAGGGTGCTGCCGTTGAGCGTGAACGACAGGTTGTGCCACCGCCCGGTGCCCAGCGCCGAGGTGTTTCCGCTGGCCAGGGTGCGCCAGTTGCCGCTGGTGTTGTTGCTGCGGATCGACCAGGCCCCGCCGTCGGTGACCCGGAAGTAGTACCCGTTCATGTTCTGCGGGCCCTGGTGGTTGTAGGTGTTGCCGCGCCCGATGAGCTGCGCGTAGCCGGACTTCTCCAGCAGCACGTCGGAGGAGACCGTGTAGTTGCGCCAGGTCAGGTCGCCCAGCAGGGTGTACGGCTCGGCCTGCCCGGAGGTCCAGTAGATCGGGGCCTGCTCGGACATCTGGCGCACGCACTGCCCGGTGCGGCCGGCGGCACACCCGACGACCTCGAACGAGCCCTGCTGGTCCATCAGGTACCGCGCCTCGCGGCCGGTGGCGTACGAGTCGAAGGTGTCGGCGTACGGCAGCTTCAGGTTGCCCTGCGCCGGGCTGGTCGCGGTGCCCTTGCCCTGCCCGTTGGTGGTGGTGATGCTGTAGACGTAGCCGGGCTGGACGGTGAGCGAGAAGCGCCCGCCGTTCGGGGTGATGTCGCTGCCCCGCACGAAGTGGTCGGCGGTGTTGTTGGAGCGCACGTTCGTCGACCAGACCCGTACCGTGCCGGTGGACAGGCCGCCGGCGACGGTGAAGTCGAGGGTCTGCGCGCCACCGGCGTCCATCGTCTCGACGATGGTGCTGTAGTCGCTGTTGTTGGTGGACTTCAGCGAGACGTAGCTGCCGTTGTTGCGGTTGCCGCCGATGTACCCGCTCGACGCGTCGAGGTAGCGCCAGCCCGGTGCGGTGAACTGGGTGGTCTGCGCCATCACCCAGGCGTTCTTGCCGATCGAGTAGGCGCCGGACCAGGGCTGCTGGGCCACCGCCACGCCCGTCGTCGCCCACGGGATGTTCGGGGTGATGGCGGCGATGACCGGCCAGTTGATGTAGCCGGTCATCTTGCCGTCGAGGTAGCCCCGGTTGATGCCGCGGGCGAGCGCCTGCGCACCCGCGTTGTAGTCGTCGGAGCCGTTCTCGCTGGCCCACAGGGACTTGCCGGTGGACACGGCGTTGTTGGAGCTGGGGCAGTTGGTCTGGGCGCTGCGGTAGCCGCAGACGTAGTGGCTGCCGAAGACCTGCACGGCGTTGCCGAAGGCCGGGTCGCGCAGCGAGTCGTCGGCCGCGCCCCAGCCGAAGTCGTCCGAGGCGACGATCTTGACGCTGCTGTAGCCACGGGCGTTGAGGGTGGAGCGCAGGTTCTTGTACCAGGTGGTGTTGTAGCCCTTCTCGTTCCACCCGCCCAGGTAGTTGATGGTCAGCCCGTGGGTGCCCGCGCAGTCCAGCCAGGCCACCAGGTAGTCGATGGAGTCGGTGGACCAGAAGTTGCCGTTGCCGATCCAGCCCGGCGCACCCCAGGCCAGGCCGACCAGGGCGATGTTGGGGTTACGGGTACGAGCCTGCTCCATCAGCCACCACTCGTAGCCCCGGTTGCAGTTGATGCTGCCCCGGGTGTGCTCGTGGCTGGGCTCGGCGCCGGAGGTGGAGTTGGTGTCGCCGCCGATCTCCACCTTCATCAGCTGCATCGCCGCGCCGTAGCCCGGCTTGAACAGGTAGTCCAGGATGTCGCTGCGCTGCGGCTCGGGGTAGTCGACCAGCAGCCGGCTGTTGCCACCGCCGCCGCTGACCGCGCCGATGCCGTCCAGCGCCCGCCCGCCGGACCCGCCGTTGATCGTGATGGCGGTCGCCGCCTGTGCGGGTGCGGCGAAGCCGGTCAGCACCGCCGCCGCCGTCACCACCACTCCCAGCACCGATGCGGTCAACTGACGCGGACGCCACGCGCTGCGCCCCGGTCTGCGGCGTGGCTCGCCGTCGTGTCGACGGCTGCGTGCACTGAACATGTGACTCGCCTCCCCAGCCGGTCTCCGACCTCGAAGCGGTACGGCACACGTCGAACTGTCGCACCCCGCGCAGCACGGAAATCGGCGAACATCAATGATAAAGACGTCGTATGTTAGGCACCGCAGCGCTTACCGGTCAACGTCCTGTTCGGAGGGAAATAGTCCATACTCACCCGCACCGCACCCACCTGGGAATCCCGAATAGATCAGATGTATGGACTCTGCTGTGACGGGTGGGAAAACGGGACACGCCGCCGACCCGGACGCCACCGGATCGACGGCGGTACGGGTCGGCGGCGCGGCATCGGCGCTTCCGGTTCAGCCGGTCCTACAGGACCAGCTGCGCCGGGGTCGACCGGTGGGTGGTGGTGCCGTCACCCAACTGCCCGGACATGTTGTTGCCCCAGCACCACAGGCCACCGTCGGTGCGGACGCCGCAGCTGTGGTAGCTGACGCCCAGGTTCTGCGTCCAGGTGGTCGCGGTGCCGACCCGGACCGGGGCGGACCGGTGGGTGGTGGTGCCGTCACCCAACTGCCCGAACCCGTTGTTGCCCCAGCACCACAGGCCACCGTCGGTACGCAGCGCGCACGACGAGTCGACGCTCGCCACGACCCCGGTCCAGGTGGTGGCGGTGCCGACCTGGATCGGACTGGTCTGGACACCGGTGCCGCCACCCACCTGGCCGTACCCGTTCTCGCCCCAGCACCACAGCGTGCCACCGGACTGCACCGCGCAGGTGTGCGCGTGGCCGGCCGTCACGCCGGTCCACGTGCTCGCGGTGCCCACCTGCGCCGGGGTCGCCCGGTAACCCAGGATGCCGACACCGAGCTGCCCGTCCGTGCTGTCACCCCAGCACCACAGCGTGCCGCCGGTCTGCACGGCACAGCTGTGCGCGTAGCCGGTGGTGACGCTGGCCCAGGTGGTCCCCGTACCCACCTGCACCGGGCTGGTGGCCCGCGACGGGGAGGTGCCGACGCCCAGCTGCGCGTTGCGGTTCAGGCCCCAGCACCACAGGGTGCCGGTGGTCTGGACGGCACAGGTGTGGTTGGCACCGGCGCTGACGCCGGCCCAGGTGGTGGCGGTGCCGACCTGCACCGGGGTGCTCCGGCTCGTGGTGGTCCCGTCACCGAGCTGCCCGCTGTAGTTGCCGCCCCAGCACCACAGCGTGCCGTCGGTGCGGATCGCGCAGTTGTGGCTGGTGCCCGCGTCGACCCGCGACCAGGTGGTGGCGGTGCCGACCTGCACCGGGCCGGTCCGGTTGGTGGTGGTCCCGTCACCGAGCTTGCCACCGTAGTTGTCACCCCAGCACCAGAGCGTCCCGTCGGTACGGATCGCACAGGTGTGCAGGTCACCCGCAGTGACCTGGGCGACCGGCGCGGCGGCGAACGCCGCGTTCGTCGCGACCCCCCCGACGCCCGCGACGGCGGCACCCGCCGAGAAGCCCACCGCGAGCGCGGCCACCCCGAGGGACACCGCCGCCGCGGTGACCGTGCTGCGGGCCGCTCGCCGCCATCGGGCCCACAGACGACTGTTCTGTCGTTGCTCCATGCTCTGTTCTCCCCAGAAAAACGTCGATTCGTGCACGATGAGGGCAGCGTCGCCCCGGCGGGCCTCCATCGGCCCACCGCGTACAGCAGTGACCCTATGCATTGAATGCGATCAATGCGAGATCCCACCGGGGTTACGCTCGGTCTACCGCCGCCCTCCGTCGACGTCCGCCGGGCTCAGCTCCGGCTCCACCGCTGGCCGGCGGCGCCGTTGCAGTCCCAGATCTGGGTACGCGTGCCGTTGGCCGTACCGTTGCCGACCACGTCCAGGCAGCGGCCCGAGCCGACGGCGGTGATCGTGCCGTCGGCGTTGAACCGCCAGCGCTGGTTGGCCTGGCCGTTGCAGTCCCAGATGATCACCGAGCTGCCGTTGGCGGTGGCCGCGCCGTTGACGTCCAGGCACTTGCCGCCGAAGACCCGCAGCTCCTGGGCGGCCGTCGAGGTCCAGCTCTGGTTGGCCTGCCCGTGGCAGTCCCAGATGATCGCCGCCGCGCCGTTGGTCTGCGTACCACCGTTGACGTCCAGGCAGCGCCCGGAGGACGAGTTGCGCACCGCGCCCGTGCCGGACGGCGGCGGGGTGGTCGGGTTGCCGGTCGGCGTCACCGTCGGGGTCGGCGTCGGGGTGGTGCTGTCGAACTGGGTGAAGAACCGCCACACCTCACCCTTGGTCCAGGTCCGGGCACCGCTGTCGCCGCCACCGTCGACCGGGCCGGGGGTGTGCCCGCCGTCGAACGCCGCCCACACCACCGGGTAGCCGGAGCGGCAGCCCGAGTAGGTGGTGGTGATGTGGGTCAGGCTCCCGGCGCGCGGCTCGGGCGGGCTCTGCGCCGTACACCCGTTGTTGCGCACGAAGGTGTCCCGCAGGGACCGGCCGGCCGAGACGTTGAGCACCGGGTCCCCGATGCCGTGGATGCCCATGTAGGCGATCGGCTGGCCGCCGCCGCTGCACCCGCTGAGCTGCCCGCCGGAGTAGACCGCGACGGCCCGGAAGACGTTCGCCCGGGAGCAGGCCAGCGAGTAGCTCATCCCGCCGCCGTAGCTGAAGCCCAGCGCGAACAACTGCGTCGTGTCGACGCACAGGTCGTTCTCGATCAGCCGGACCATGTCGTCGACGAAGGTGACGTCCTGGCCGCCGGGGTTGGCCCAGCCGTTGCCGTTGCCCTGGGGGGCCACGAAGATGGTGCTGTTGTTCGCCTGCTGGCGCAGCCCGTAGTAGGACCAGGCGGCCCCGTCCGACCCGCCCCCGTCGACGTCGTTGGCGGTGCCGCCGTTCCAGTGGAAGCCGAAGATCAACCGGTACTGGTGGTTGCGGTCGTAGTTGTCGGGGATCCGGAGGATGAAGCTGCGGTTCTGGCCGCTGCTCTGGATCGACCGTTGGCCGCTGGTCAGGGTGGGGGCCTTGCCGCACCCGGCGGTCGCCGCCGCCGCCGAGACGTCGGCGGCGGCGGCCGTGGTGGTGAGGCCACCGGCGAGTGCCGTCGCGCCGACGGTCACGACGAGGGCCGCCGCCGCCGCTAGGGAACCAAGGATGGGTCTGCGCCTGGTCATGATGGGGCTCCTGCCACTCAGCCTGCACTGCTTCAGGTATGTAGTCGACGGCGATCCCGACGTGTCGCGCCCGACCGATCCCGCTGACCGCACCCGCCAAGGACGGAACACCGGAAGACACTCGATGCGCTCACCGCGCCGGCTGGCTCATCGCCGCGGCTGCCAGCCGCTGGTTCCGCTGCCCAGGCAGGACCGACTGGTCGTCGAACCGATCGGTGGCCACATCGCGCCCGCCCGGACGCCACCCGGTCGACCGCCGGTGCCGGAGCACCGGGCTCGACGTCGAATCGATTCGGCAAGACCCTAGGTCGGAAAGTGAAATATGTCAATGCTGTGTCGAGCGGGTTGCCACCCGGGAACGTCCACCCGACGGCGACGAACCGCAGGCCACACGCACAGTTCCCCGACGCCCACGACGGGTCCGGTGCCCCCGGGGCCGGCGTCACCCGGCCCCGGGGAACGCCCGGTCAGTTGCGCAGGCTCCACTGCTGGTTGGTGCCGCCGTTGCACGACCAGAGGATGATCTTCGTGCCGTTGGCGGTGGCCGCGCCGTTCGCGTCGAGGCACAACCCCGACTGGCCGTTGGTCAGGGTGCCGTTGGCGTTGAGGTTCCACTGCTGGTTGGCCCCGCCGTGGCAGTCCCAGATGATGACGGCGGTGCCGTTGGACGTGCCCGCACCGCTCGCGTCCAGGCACTTGTTGCCGTACACGGTCAGCTGCCTGCCGGCGGAGTAGGTCCACTGCTGGCCGACGCCACCCGCGCAGTCCCACAACTGCACCTGCGTGCCGTTGGTGGTGCTGGCGTTGGGTACGTCCACGCAGCGGCCGGACTGGCCGCCCACCAGACGCCCACCCTGCTGGCCACTGCCGGTGCCCTGCTGCCGGACCAGCGAGCTGGACTCGGCCGACCGGTTGCCCTGCGCGTCCACCACGAACAGCCGGTACTCACCCTGGTTGGCGGGCACCGCGATGGACGTGGCGGTGCCCGTCGCCCGGGTCATCGTCGGACCGGCGGTGAAGGTGGTCGTGCCGGCAGGGGCGAGCCAGACCGTCCTGGCGGCGTCACCGGTGCTGCGGATCGGGATCGACGCCGTCGAGCTGGTGACGAAGGTGCTGGCCGGCAGGACGTGGTTCGGCAGGGAGAGGTTGCCCGCCGGGACGATGTCACGGTACGCGTCCTCCAGCCCCGAGGCGGCGGCGATGCCGTACGCCTGCGCCGGCCAGACATAGTCGGAGGAGACCAGGATGTCGCTGACCGTGCTGTTGGGCAGGTTCTTGTTGGACACCTTGTTGATCGGGCCGTAGATCTGGGTGATGCTCAGGTCGTGCTTGCGCCCGAAGTCGTCTGAGTTGATCATCCAGGTGATGTTCTTGTCCACGCTCAGCACGTTGTCGCGGAAGGTGATGTACGCCGAACCCTCGTCCGGGTGCAGGCCGTACTTGTGCCCGGACGGCACACCCTGGAGATAGTTGTTGGTGATCGTCGTCCCCGGCTGCGCGCCCAACGTGTAGATGGGTGCGGTGTCGCTGAGCCGCTGCACCGTGTCGATGATGTGGTTGTAGCTGATGGTGTTGTTCCGGGCCGTCGTGGTGGGCCGGTTCGGCGCGATCGAGCCCGATGACCCGTCGAAGTTCCACCAGCCCCAGCCGAGCGTGATACCCGACCACGGCGACTTCTCGATCCGGTTGCGCTGGATCGTCAGGGTGTCCACGAAGTACGCCGAGATGGGGCTGTGCCCGTTGAACAGCACCGCGCTGTCGTACAGGTAGTTGTTCTTGATGTCGATGTTCTTCGGCAGCCCCTCGACCTGCGGCAGCCACTTCTCCCGGTTGGTCGACGTCCCGTCGCCGATGTAGACGTGCTGGGGATGTCCGACGGTGATCGCGGAACCCGCGATGTCGTTGGTGAAGTTCCCGGTCAACTGGGTGCCCTGCACGTCGTTGACCATGTTGACGCCGTCCGCGCCGCTGTGCTGGATGCGGTTACGGTTGAGCAGGATGCCGTCGGCGTTCTCCACCTGGATCATGCCCGGGGTGACGTCGACGTTGCGGTAGTAGTAGTCGTGGAAGTTCCGCTTCGCGTACGCCTGCGCGCCGAGGTTGCCCTGCTGCGCCTGCTTGTACGACGAGCCGGCGACGGTGAACAGGTTCCAGTCGGAGTGCTGCACGGTGAGCCCGGCGAACGTGAGGTTGCGGGCGTGGTTGCTCGTCGACGTGCCGGCGACCCGCAGCAGGGTGGTCACATTGTTCGGCGCGAACACCGACGCGGTCGTCATGTTCTCGGCGCTGCTCTTGTAGTAGTAGAGGGTCCTGCTGCCCTTGTCGAAGAAGAACTCACCCGGCGCGTCCAGGAACTCGTAGGCGTTCATCAGTTTGTGGCTGCCGCCGGCCTGGGCGTTGCCGTTGAACGCGCCCTGGGCGATGGCGGCACCCGGCTGCTGGAACAGCGCCACCCGGTTCGCCCCGTCGGAGGTGACCTGGCGTACCCCGACGATGGCGGTGGTCCAGGTGGTCGCCGTCTCGATCTCGATGTCGTCGGCGTTGCGGGCGACGGCCGGAAAGTCGTTGAGGTTGTACTTCGCGCCGTCGCACTGCGAGCCCGACTCCCAGGCCCACGCCGCCTGCCCGGCCGTGATGTTGTAAGTCCCGTAGCAGCCCGCCGAGCCGACCGTCTTCGACGCCATGAACGCCCGCTTGTCGTTGACGTAGAGCGCGCGCAGCTTGTTGGCCCGGTCCAGCGGGGCCTTCCAGATGTTCCCGCTGTGCTGGGTCCACCCGGTCACCGGCACACCGCCGTCGAGCACCGGGGTCTCGCCGGGGTAGGCGGAATAGCTGACCCGGTAGCCGTTGCTGCCGGAGTCGGCCGCGCCGAACTCGATGGTGCTGGTCACCGGATACCGGCCACCCCGCAGGTAGACCTGGATGTCGCCGGTCATGTTCGCGTTCACTGTCCGCACGACGTCCCGGGCGCGTTGCATCGTCCGGAACGGCGACTGCATCGTGCCGGGATTGGCATCGCTGCCGTCCGGCGCGACGTAGTAGGTCTCCTGGACTGCCGCCGACGCCGGCAGTTGATTCGCGATCACGGCCGGGAACGCGGCGGCGACGAGCAACACGCCCGCCAGCAGCGACCTTCGGGCGGTGGAGAGGGCTGGTTTCACGTACCGTTCCTTTCGCAGGCCACCGACAGACATGTCCGCTGGACAGTCGTCCTGGGGGTGCGACAGTGAACCCGCCATGCGAACATGGGCCGCCGCGCCGGGAGACGGGGGCGCTCCGGGCGGGCTCGGCCGTTGGCGGGTTACTGGGAGACACCGTGACCGGCAGTGGCAAGGTGCACGTGTGAGCGACCGGCATCAACCGGCGACAGTCCCCCGCCACAGGGAACTCCCGCCGACCACCCGACCGCTCTTGCCCGTGGTCACGGAATTCTGCCCTGAAGCGTATGCGTCCGACCCATAGGCCGCAACCATCAATTGTCAACCACCTATGCGTAATCGTGACCGCAATGATCAGCCGAGAGACCGGGCGGCGGGTCGGCCCGCCAGCGGTGGCCCACCTGGCAGCCGGGTCGCGACCGCGTCAGGTCCGCTGGCCGGGCCAGGCGTCGCGGCCCTGTCGACGCGGGAGTGGACGTCCCCGGGAACTACCGGTCGTCGCGCCCACGACGCGACCGTTCGAACTCGGCGACATCCGACGTCCACGGGCCGTGCTGGTCGAGTGCGGCGCAGCCGCCACGGACGAAGGCACCCACCAGGGTCCGGTACCCGCCGATCCCGTCGACCAGGCGGTACTCGACCCGGTACTGCGGCGCCGACCCCGCCTCCCCGGGCCGCACCGTCGTGATCCGGGCGATGGAGTCCGCATAGAAGAGCAGCTGGATCCCCTCGCCCCGCTCCTCGTCCTCGATGGTGAACACCTCGTTGTCCCCGGCGGACCGATCGGCGACGAAGTCCCAGAACGCGGCGGAGGCGGTGCGGGGGCCGCCCCGCAGCCACGTCTGCTCGCCGCCCTTGTCGTCGGTGAACGACAGGGCGGTCTTCCGCGCGCTGTCGTCGCCCCCGGGGTGGTCGTCGGCAGCCTCGTCGTCGGCAGCCGGCGCGGTCCGGGAGCGGTCCGCAGCCTCCGAGCACATCAGGAAACTCACCGACCGCACCGCGTCAGCGACGAGTTCGGGGTACGCCCGGCGTACGGCCGCGTCGACCGTCGCCGTCATCCGCTCCCAGTCGCGCTTGTCCGTCGCCCGGTTCCCCCGACGCGGATCGAGGCCGATCCGCATCCCGGCGCACGCCTGCTCCGCAGTGGCGATCACGCCCATGACCTGGGGCAGCAGGGCGGGGTCGACGGCATCTGGCAGCCGCCGGGGCAACGTCGCGCCGTGCAGGTACTGGCCGGTGAACCGCAGGATCCCCGCATCGAGAGGCCCGAGGACCACCGCCCGCTCGGCGCGACGGCGGGCCGCCTGATGCTCCTGGGCGCGTCTCTCGTCCGGCTGCTCCGACGCCCCGCGCATCGCCGCGCAGACCTGACCGCGCTCCAGGAGGTCGATGTCGGCACCATGGGCGACGAGTCGGCTCCGGTCCCACCGGATGCGCCGGAAGAGCGCGTCGACGTCCGTGGGCGCGGACAGCAGGACCGGGTCGAGCAGCGCGACGGCAGCCTCCTCGTCGAGCCCGCCCCCGATTCCGGCGGCGTCGCACAGCGGAAGGAGCGCACTCCACAGCAGCAGGTGTCTGGCCAGGTCCTCCCGGATCACCGCGAGATGGGCCTCGCCGATCGGGACCGTGAACGTCCGCGGCTCGTGGTTGGCGTCGGCCCCGGCGGCGAGCGTCAGCTCCAGCGCACCGTTCGCACGGATCACCTGCGGAAGCCAGCCGCTGCCACGGCGCGCGAAGACGACCTCACGCACCGCTCGCACCCCCTCGGAACCGTACCGGCTGGACCCGACCGGGTGAGGTCCCCAGCGTCTGGCGACCCACCCGGCACCCGGTGCTCACGACCACCTGGCGCACTCGGCGTCGAGGCGTGGTTCGGTCCGCACCCAGACCTCGCCCCCGGCGGCCCCGGCCGGGGCGTCGACCCGTTCGAGACCGAGGAACCCGATCAGCTGGAGCAGTTCGGCCCGCTCGGCCCGGTCGTCGTCGACACCGTGCGATTCGAAGAAGACGTGGTACTCGCCGCTCGGGTCGACGCAGCCCGAGTCCGCCCAGATCCGGGCGACCTCCACGATCGCCGCCGCTTCCGTCGCGAACGTGGCGGCGCGGGCCACGCCCCGGGCCTCCGGTGACGCGTCGAGGTCGGCGCGGTCGGGGAACCACTGGCCGAAGCGGTCGAGGCCGCCGTACCCGTTCTCGAAGAACAGCATCGCGCCCGGCAGGTAGCGGTTGGCCCGGTCGGTCCGAAGGTGTTCCGACCGGGGCTGGTCCCCGCGCCTGATCCGGGAGATCACCCCCGCCCGGGGCATGAGCACCACGCGCTGCCCCGCCGCCTCGTCCTCGATGGTGTAGGTGTCGCAGTCCCGCCCCCGGAAGAATGCCGAGAACGCCAGGTACGCCTCCTGCGGGTCACCCACCGAGACGTGTTCGTCACTGCCGTCCCCGGCGGTGAAGACGAACCGCTTCGGTCCGGGCTCGTAAGGGCGGGCCATGCGCGTCCTTCGTTCGCGGGTGACAGCTCCACCGGGCGGTGGACCAGGGCAGACATGCCTGCGGCCTTGATCATAGGCATGCCTGGCCCGGTGGTCCTGTGCTGGCGGTCAGCCGCCGGCCCGCGCAGGGCGGCGGGCGCTCAGTGCCGGCGCTGCGGCAGGACGAGCAGCGTCACGGAGTTCGCCGGGTATGTCGCGCTGACGCCGCCCCGGGTCACCCGGAGATCCGCACCCCGGACGATCGAGGTGAGGTCGGCCGGGCCGTAGGTGAACCGCTGCGCCCGGTCCCCGCCGCGGAGGCCGGGGAGCGCCAACCGGGACGTCAGGTCACCGCCCGTCTTGTTGACCACCATCACGGTCAGTGCCCGGTCGGACGAGCGCTGCGCGGCATAGACCGCGAGCTGCCCCTGGTCGCTGCTGACCGCCGAGACACTCACGTCGCCGAACCTGCTGCCGACGCCGTCGTAGTTCCGGTACATCCGGAAGGCGTACGCGCCGGGGTCGGTCGGTTTCGGCTCGCCCCAGATCGTGGCCAGGTCCAGCCCCTCGCGGCCGAAGATGCCGAGGACGTCGGCCTGGGCGAGCGCGCCGTTGATGTCGTCCAGCGCACCCCAGTTGTATTCGGTGATGGCGACCTTCGTGCCCGGGTAGTGCTGGGCGACCCACGCCTTCATCTGCCGGATGAACTGCAACGGCGGCGCGTTGACCCCGCCCGGCCCGATCCACGACTCGTCGACGTACGTCGGGTCCCACAGCGACCGGGTGGACCGCAGCCGCAGCGCGTTGGCATCCGGGTCCTTACCGCCGCTGATCTGCGGGTAGTAGTGCTGGTCGAAGTAGTCGAGGAAGCGCTTCCCGCCATGGGCGTCGCTGAAGTCCTTCATGTTCTTCAGGTACCACTGGGAGAGGTTGAGCCCGCCGTGCGCCGCCGCGTCCGCACCCGGCGCGCAGCCGTCCACACCGGACGCCACCCACTCGCAGTATCCCCAGCCGGACGGGCCGAGCACCGCCGCATGCGGGTCGGCGGCCTTGATGGCAGCGGCGGTCGCGGTGCCCTTGCCACCCAACTCGTCGTAGCTCACCGGCTCGGGATGCACGTCACGGTGGGTGGAATTCCACAGGACCGGCTCGTTGTCGAGTTCGTAGATCTTCACGCCCCCGCGTGCCGCCGGGCCGAACTGGCTCACGAGATGGGACACCATCTCCCCGGCGAACGACGCGCCGGCCGGGATGGAGGTGTCCGTGGGAACCGCGCCGGTCAGGTTCGCGTCGGCACGCCGACCGTTGCCGCAGTTGGGGTCCCACTGGTCGAACGAGTCCTGCTCCGGGAAGCGGGTGGCAGGGAAGCCGCAGGCGAACGGGTGCGACGAGGGCGAGTCCTTCGCCACCCAGCCGATCAACGGCACGGCGACCACCTGTTTCGTCCCGTGGTCCCGGTTGCGCTGGACGAACGCCTCGACCGTGTTGTCGGGCCCGGCGACGATGTTCTCGAAGTACCAGTCGCTACCCGTGTTGTAGGTGTGGTTCTTGAAGTTGTAGCGGCTGCTCGCGTTACCGCCCCAGCGGGCCACCGGCGTGTCGAGCTCGGCGACGAGGGCGGGGTCTCCGCCGTTCATGCCGTAGATGTCGGGGCTGATCCGGTGCCGGGCGGCGGACACGTCCACGGTCAGGGTGAGATCAGCGGCGGCGGCCGCCGGGCCGACGCCCGCCTGGGTGGTCAACAACCCCACCACGAGAGAGCCGGCCACCCCGATCACCGTGGCCGGTCGTGGCCTGCGCCGTCGTCGCACACCCATCAGAGTCTCCTGCCGCCGATCGGCCCAGAGTAGCCGAACCGTCACCCACATTACGTGTCGTCCAGATCAAGTCAATCGATTCATTCAATTGACATGCGACGATCTTAATTGCTGCCGCCATCGCCATGCGGACGGCAATCAGGGAGGCGGAAAGGGCCGACGGCTACCGTGCCCGGCTCCGTCCCCGGTCACCGGGCAACGGCATTTCGGCCGTCCGGGTGCCGGCTGTGGGCAGCTAGGGCCGAACCGGGTCCTGGCGCGGCAGCTCGGCTGACAGGACCTTGAAGTAGCGCAACGGCGACCATGCCTGCCGGTCGCCGATGACATAGAGCCGGCGCTTGGCCCGGCTCACCGCGACGTTGAGCAGGTTGGGCCTGCTCGACGCCCACCGGCGGGCACCCACCCGGTCCGGCGCACCGCCGAGCACCAACACGACGATGTCGGCCTGCTTGCCCTGTGCCGTGTGGACGGTGCCGGCGACCAGACCGGGATAGCGCCGGGCCCGCCTGCCGACCTCGCGGGCGACGTCCCGGAACGGCCCGATCACCATGACCTCGGACATGTCGAAGTCCAGCTCGGCGAGGGTGGCGAGGATACGGTCGAGCTGCCGGCCCTGGTCGGGAATCCAGTGGCCCTGCGCGCCGGTGCCCGCGACGTCGATCCACTTCGACGGGGGCAGCGTCGGGTAGACGAGCTGGAAGCGGTCCGCTGCCCCGGTGCCGGTGCCATCGATCATCAGACCGCCGTAGGCGACCTGGTTGACGATGTTGAACATCGGCTGGTCGCAGCGCCGGTGCACGGTCAGCGGCACACCCACCCAGGTCGGGTCGTCGTCACCGTCCAGCCAGGTGCCCAACGGCGTGAGCCGGTCGGCGAGACGCTGGACGGAGGTACGGCTGGTCAGCCACTGCTCGTCCACCGCCTGCTCGGTCCGGATCGCCTGTTCGGTGCGGAACGGCAGGGTGGTGATCGGCTCCAGTTGCAACGGGTCGCCGACGACCACCGCACGCCTGGTGCGCCAGAGCGCCCCGACCGCGTTCTGTGGTGTCGCCTGCCCGGCCTCGTCGATGAGCAGCCAACCGAGCGCTTCCCTGCCGAGGTGACCGAACACCCGGGCGTACGAGGCGAAGGTGGTGGACACCACCGGCACCACGAAGAAGAGGCTCTGCCAGGCCGCCAGCGCCGCATCGGGGGCCAGATCGGTGGGGGCGTCGCCGCCTACGAGATCCATCGCAGCCTGCAGGTTGCGTCGCAGCCGGGTGGCGTTGTGTCGCAGGAACGCTTTGTGCAGCGCCAGGGCCGCCAGGAACAGGTCGCTACGCGCCTCGTTCCACTCCCGGTCGGTCCAGAGCGCCGCCAACTCCCGGCGCTGGCGGTCGGCGTGCCATTCGGGGTCGGGAAAGTGCCGGCCGAGCGCGCCCGCAGCCCGCCTCAGCCGCGCCTGGAGGGTGGAGAGGTCGGCCTCGGCCGCCCGGATCGCGTCCTCGGCCGCGCGGTGGGCCTGGACGGCCGTGGAGAGTTCCTGTTCCGCCGACGCCACCGTCCGCCTGGCCGCGGTCAGCGGCGCGTGGTCGACCCGCGGCTTGGGTATGCCCGCCGCCAGCATGCGTCGGATCTCGTCCGCCTGCCGCCGGGCGGTGTCCACCGCCCGCTGCACCACGTCGATCTCCACCTGCACGGCAGCCCGCTCCGCCCGGGCCGCGTCCAGCGCGACCTGGGCCTGCCGGACCCCGGCCAGGAGCTGACCGTCGTGGTACGACCAGCGCCGTCGTGCCTCGCCGAGGGTACGCAACCACTCCCACGGGCCGGGCCGCACCCGTTGGTGCGCCGCCTGCGCGGTCAACCACCGGCTCAGCTCCGCCTCACTCGACCACAGGGCCCGCTCGGCGGTGGCCCTGCGGCCGGTGCTCAGGTGCTCGACCTGACGCTCGGCCGTCGCGAGGGTCTGGTCGGCAGCCGCCGCGCGACGGCGGGCGTCCCGTTCGGCCTCGGCCTGGAGGGCCGACGCGATCCGGTCGGCCTCGGCCACCCGCTCGCGCTCGGTGTCCAACGCCACCCCGTGGCGACGCCGTGCCGACTCGACCGAACCCGCCGCCACCTTCACGGCGTGCCGCAGCTCGGCAAGGTGGAGCTCGGGATGCTCCCGGCGCTCGACGTCGCGGTACACCTCGGCCCGCTTCGTACGCACCGCCTCGACCCGTGCCTGCGCGGCACGGAACCGCGACACCGCAGTCGACCACGGGACCTCCGGGCCCGTCTGCTCGTACCCTTTCAGCACCGACAGCAGGCCGGACCAGATGTGGCCCTCGCTGGCTCCCTTCCGGGGCTCGTCCGGGGTGTGGTACCAGAACGTGTTGACGAACCGGCTCCGGTTGGCCTTGTTCCCCAGCCGCGCCGCGACCAGGGCCCATGCCCGCTCGCCGACCTGCGGTTGCTCGGCATCCGGCTGACCGGCCAACAGTGCCGTGGCGATGTCGGGAAAGTAGTCGGCCGCCGCCGCCCGTTCCCGCCACGAGTCATCGATCGCGTCAGTGGCGGGAATCTCGTCGGTGACGTTCTGCACGGCACCGTTGTTGGCCGAGGCGACAACCATCTCGAAGCCCGTGAGGTCGGGCTGCCACACGTCGACGACCCGCGTACGTTGTCCTGTGCTCCAGCGGAGCTGCCGTCCGGTGAACGCCCGGGCCGGATCGGTCAGCGCGGCCAGCCGCCGGGCCCGCTCGACGACGAGCGCCGCGACGAGGTCGCGCAGCATCGTGGTCTTGCCGGTGCCCGGCGGGCCGTTGACGCCGAGAATCCCGGCGGTCATGCCCAGCGCGGTGCAGACGGCCACCTGCTGGTTGAGCGCGAGCGCGTGCTCGGGATGGCTGGGCCACCGCCCCGCCGGCACCACCGCTGGTGCCGTCGCCGCCAACACGGCGTCGACACGGTCGCACACGTCCACCCGGCCGGCGGTGGCGAGATCGGCCTCGGGCTGCAGATAGTCGCGCAGTGCGACGCCGACCTCACCCTTGGCGATCTTTCCTGCGACCCGCTCCAGGTCGTACATGATGAAGCTGTTGAGAAACGCGTGGCCCGCGGCGCTGTCCGGGCTGCGACGGGCCACGAGCTGGCTCTTGATCCGGATGTCGGTACAGGGTAGGGCTGCGCCGATCCCGGCCACCCCCAGGGCCAGACGCAGGCAGTCGGCGAGCAGGCCGTGGTCCACCACCCGCGGGACCATCTGCGGCGCACAGTCCTCCGTACCGTCGGTGGTCACGGTCACCAACTCCTGGAGCGACTCGTGGAGATCCGCGGTGGCGGACTCGAACCGCGCGAGCCAGTCGCCTCTGGCACGCCTGTCCCGCACCAACCGGCCGGTCGCCCAGGCGCAGCTCGACAGCACCAGCGAGTCGAGCAACACGTGCCCCTGCTCGTCGACCGTCAGAGCGACGACGGCGCTCTCCCCCGCCGGCCTTTCGTCGTAGCTGTCCGGGTCCGGTTCGAATATCCGGGACAGCACCCCGAACAGTTCGTCGAGACGGTGGATGCCCAGATACACGACGTGTCGCCACGTCTGGTTCGGGCGCAGCTTCCACCGCGAGAGCTCGTGACCCGCCTCCCACGGCAACGGCTGTCCCGGCTGGACCGCGAAGACCAACCGGTCCCGGCTGACCCGCTCGACGCTCTGCGGACTGAACATCTCCACGGTTCGCCAGAACCTGACAACCTCTGCCTGTGCGGCCTGCGCGCTCCGTCGCAACACCACTCCGATCGTCGATCAGATCGTGCCCGGGCGGAGGATCGTATCGTTCGCAGAACGCCGGCGGGCACCCGATGAGGCTCGTACGGGGGCACCGGATCTCGGTCGACTCCGTCCTTGTCGTCAAGTCCCGAGTCCTGTGTGGACACCGGTTTTCCTCCGCGCCCATCGTGACCGGGCCCGGCACGATGAAAGCCTCGTTGTTGGGGGATTCGCTTTCGCCTCGGGATGGTAGAAACGAACCGACCGACCGGTGTGCCCAGCGGAGGGTGAATGGGTGTCTGACATCGCGGACCCGAGCCGGCATCTCGTCCTCACCGTGGACGTGGAGCGGTACAGCGGGCGGGACAACGTGCTCCAGTGGCGTGTCCAGCAGGCCCTGCCGAGGATCATGCAGCGGGCCCGGGAGGAGCTGGGCCTACGCCCGGATGGCTGGCTGGTCCAGCCGAGCGGCGACGGGCAGCTCGCGATCCTGCCGCAGGGCACCAGTGAGCGGACGATCGTGACCCGACTGGCACCGACCGTGGACCGGCTGCTCCGCGAGCACAACCATGGACTGGCCCCCGAGGCCCGCATCCGACTACGGATCGGCGTCCACGAGGGCCTGGTCCACCTCGACGGCGACAACGGCTTTCCCGGCGAGGCCGTCGTCACGGCCTGCCGACTGGTCGACTCTCCACAGCTCAAGGCCACCCTGCGACGGTTTCCCGAGGCGCAGGTCGCACTGATCGTGTCGGACCGGCTCTACCAGGATGTCGTCCGGCACTACGGTGACCTGCGGCCAGAGCACTTCCTGCGGGTGACCGCCAGCCTGCCGGAAAAGAGCTTCGACGCCGTCGCCTGGATCCACCTGCCTGGCGAGAACGCCGCCGCAGAACAGCCCTCCCCCGCCACCACCCCGGTCCAGCCCTCCGCCGGCGGTCAGACCTTCCAGCACATCACGGCGCACGGGCCGACGGCGTTCGGCAACGGCAACGTGATCACCACGTACGGTTCCGCCGGCAGCGCGACCCCGCACCGGCCCTGGTGATGGCGCAGGACCGTCCCCGCACCGACCAGGTGGCACCGTCACCCGGGCCGGGCACCGGCATCCACCAGGCCAGCTACTCCGGGATCACCACCCACGGGCCGGCCGCCTTCGGTGACCACAACATCGTCAACCAGGTCAGCTACCGGAGCGCCCCGCCCACGCACGCCGACGACGTGCTGGTGTCGAAGGCCCTGGAGGCCCTGGCGGGACAGGTGGAGACCGAGCGACGGCGGGACGAGGAGCGCAGCCAGGTGCTGCGACGCCCGCTGCCCGTCCGCTGGGCGGTGACCGCCGCCGCCGGCTCGGCGATGGCCGACGTCGACTGGTCGTCCATCGGGGTCACCGACGACCAGCTCCCGGCTGGCGGGTTGGACGACCTCGCCGGTCTTCTCGCCCGGCGGCTACCGCACCGCCGGCTGGTGATCCTGGGTACGGCCGGGGCGGGCAAGACCGTGCTGGCCACCCGGCTCGTGCGCGGGCTGCTCCGGGAACGCCTGGCCGGCCAGCCGGTCCCGGTGCTGCTGCCCGCCGACACCTGGCACCCGGGCGAGCAGCACCTGCGGGAGTGGATGGCGCAGCGGCTGACCCAGGACCACCCCCACCTGGGGACACCGGCCCCGGGCCGCTCGCGCACCCGTCGGACGATGGCCACCCACCTGATCGAGAGTCGGCTGGTGCTGCCGGTCCTTGACGGGTTGGACATGATCGGCGACGGGCTGCTCGGCACAGCGCTCAGCGAGCTGAACAGCCTCGGCACGGGAGAACCGCTGGTGGTGACCAGCCGCATCGAGCCGTACGAGGGCGCGGTCCGGATCGCCGGCTGCGGGTTGTCCGGGGCTGCGGTGGTGGAGGTGCTGCCCCTCAGGCTGACCGAGGTCCGGGACTACCTCGCCCCCGCAGGCGGAACCGGGCGGTGGCACCGGGCCTTCGCCGAGTTGGCCAACGAACCGGACGCCCCGCTCGCCCAGGCCCTGCGGACGCCGCTGATGGCCTGGCTGGCCCGCACCAGCTACCCGACAGCGACACCCACGACCGTCACCGCCGACCCGGCCACCACCGTCGCCGATCCGCACGAGCTGGGCGACCGGGCCCGTTTTCCGGGCCGGGACGCCATCGCCGACCATCTCATCGACGGTCTGCTGCCGGCGGTCTATCCGGCCGAGCCGACCCCGACCAGCCGCCGGGACTCCGACGAACGGTGGCACCGTCAGGAGGTGGAACGGGCGCTGGTCTTCCTGGCCCGGCATCTGCGCCAGAACGGCACCCACGAGATCGCCTGGTGGCGACTCGACCGGGCGATCCAGCACCAACGAACCCTGTGGACCCCGCTGCTCATCGCGCTCTACGGACTGTTCTTCGGGCTCGGACACAGCCTGACCGCCGGCCTGGCGATGGGGACGCTCCTGGGCCTGATCGGGGCGAGCCGGCGGGCCCGCACCAGGCTGGGCTGGGTCGCCAGCGAGACCCCGTACCGCACGAAGATGAGCTTCCGCCGGCTCCGGGCCACCCTCTGGTACGTCCTCGTCTCCACCACCAAGCTGGCCGTGCCGCTGCTGGCGGGGCTGGTCCTGCTGACCGTGCCGGGGGCCGGTCCGCTGGTCATCACGGCGGGCGTGCTCCTGCTGCTGACGGCAGCCGCCCTACTCGTCCGGCAGACCCGGCGGCGCAGAGAACGCGACCTGACCCGGGAACTCGTGGTACCTGCCGACCCGTCCCGCGCCGTCAGTCCGACCTCGACGTTGCGCGGCGACCGGGCGGCGGGGCTGATGGTCGCGCCGCCGGCGATCCTGCTCGGCGCGACGCCGGCGATCCTGCTCGGCACCGTCCGCCCGATGCTGGCCGCGACCGCGTTCATCATCGGTTGGATCGGCGCTGGCGCCTGGGCCAGATACACGGTCGCCCGGGCCGTCCTCGCGACCCGGGGGCACCTGCCGTGGCGGACCATGGCCTTCCTCGACGACGCGGTCGACCGGGGCGTGCTGCGGCGGGTCGGTGCCACGTACCAGTTCCGGCACCCCCGGCTCCGCGACCGGCTGGCCGAGCATCCCCGGTGACCGCCCCACCTGGTGCGAAGCCAGCAATCGAAGACGCCCGCCTGGCCGGAGCGCCAGGTGCACCGATGTAGGCCCCGGTCCACGCGGGCACGGAACGATCCAACGGCTCCCGAGCACCCACCGAGACACCGTGCCATGAACAGAAACGCCAAAAAGCTCCGACCCAGGGTGAAACCCCAGGTCAGAGCTTTTTTGGTGGTGCGCCGCCAGGGACTCGAACCCCGAACCCGCGGTTACCGAAAGTAGCTGCCCCGACATTGTCGTCGCCTGTCGAGAATTGGCACTGAGCTGCCCAGACATGCCCACGCAATGATCGCTCCCTGCCACTGCTTGTCACCCGCTGAAGTGGATTTTCGGGGGGTAAAAGCGGGGTGGCCGACAGCGCGTTGCCATGATCCATCGACCCCTGCTCAGGGTCGGGCACCATCGGCACATCGACGACCAGCGTCCGCCCTCATCGCAACCCGCCCGCGATCGGCAGGGGTTCGTATCGGCGGGGAGATCAATACCGAAACCCCACCGCCACAGTGCATCGACGACGACGTAGCTATCGAATTTCGACCGCAGCTGCGGGTGATATGGACCTTCCCGACCGCCTCGCCTGGTCCCCTGGCTGGTGCGCCGAAGCGAATCGCGCGTGCCGAGGCGGCAATCGAACCGTCAACCTACGCTGCCCGAATCTCACGGCTCCCGGCTTGTCAACATTCACTACGAGCTGCCACTGAGCTGCACAAACACGATCGCGGAATGGGCCATGATTATCACCGGCAGTCGACGGTCAGCAGGGGTTTTCGGGGTAAACGGGGGGCCGTTGACCCGTACCGGGACGATCACGGCCCCTCCAGGGACACCCTATCCGGGCGGCCGTCGCCCCGAAAGCCGGACCGTCATAGGACCCCGGACCGCCCGAATAAGTCCAGCTGATGCGGCATACCCAATCAAGCGATCCGCGCCCGGCGCAGTGGCCGGGCGCAGCTCCCGCTCGGCGGCGACCAGGTCCGCCAGGTGGTAGGTGTTGCGATCCTCGCCCGGCGCGGTGGCCGGGCGCAGCAGTAGCGGGCCTCCGCCGACTCGCCCTTGTACCCGTTGTTGCGATCCTCGCCCGGCGCGGTGGCCGGGCGCAGCTGGTAGCTGGTGGCGGAGATCGTCGCCCCGGCCCCGTCGTTGCGATCCTCGCCCGGCGCGGTGGCCGGGCGCAGCCCGGAGTGTCGGCGCTGCCCCGGGTCGCGAAGTGCGGTTGCGATCCTCGCCCGGCGCGGTGGCCGGGCGCAGCTTGATGTCGATGACGACCCTGTCGTAGGGGTACGACTCGTTGCGATCCTCGCCCGGCGCGGTGGCCGGGCGCAGCAGCCGGTCGGCGATCACGTCGGCCGGGTCGTCGAGCCGGTTGCGATCCTCGCCCGGCGCGGTGGCCGGGCGCAGCCCTTGTCGCCGACTCGGTCGTCGAGCACCGATCGGGGTTGCGATCCTCGCCCGGCGCGGTGGCCGGGCGCAGCCGTCGGCGGTCGGCTCGTGGTTCGTCAACACCCTGTGGTTGCGATCCTCGCCCGGCGCGGTGGCCGGGCGCAGCTGGCATCCTCGGATTCGGCCTGAATCCAGATTCCGTAGGTGTTGCGATCCTCGCCCGGCGCGGTGGCCGGGCGCAGCTATCCCGGTCGCCAAGTACGACCGGGCGAACGCGGCATGGTTGCGATCCTCGCCCGGCGCGGTGGCCGGGCGCAGCCCGGCATCACCTTCACCGGTCGCTACAACTACGACCCGTTGCGATCCTCGCCCGGCGCGGTGGCCGGGCGCAGCGTGCCGGAGGGCGGCCGAAGTCGCCGACCGCTGATCCGGTTGCGATCCTCGCCCGGCGCGGTGGCCGGGCGCAGCGCGATCGGTGCACGGTTCACCGGCTGACCGCCCGGCGGTTGCGATCCTCGCCCGGCGCGATGGCCGGGCGCAGCCACCCTGGGGGGCAAGGTCGCCTTGCCCCCTCGGGGTGTTGCGATCCTCGCCCGGCGCGGTGGCCGGGCGCAGCCCGGGGCCGGGGCCGGCTTGGGCTGGTTGCGCTGGGCGTTGCGATCCTCGCCCGGCGCGGTGGCCGGGCGCAGCAGTGCAGGCGACACCCTCACCCCCGTCCACCCGAACCCGTTGCGATCCTCGCCCGGCGCGGTGGCCGGGCGCAGCGCCGAGGCCGAGCGCACCGGCCGGGAAGTGGCGGAAGCCGTTGCGATCCTCGCCCGGCGCGGTGGCCGGGCGCAGCACGCTCCGACTCGTCGACCGCCCGGGTCACGTAGCCGTAGTTGCGATCCTCGCCCGGCGCGGTGGCCGGGCGCAGCCCGCAGCCGTGCTCGAAAGGCCTGCGGTGCAGCTGCCAGTTGCGATCCTCGCCCGGCGCGGTGGCCGGGCGCAGCACACCGCTTCCGCGGCCGTCCCGGCCCCTGCTTCGGGGTGTTGCGATCCTCGCCC
>NZ_JBFAQU010000006.1:267757-278352 GCF_040678915.1 Micromonospora sp. NPDC049257 | reverse complement strand
CGGCGCGGTGGCCGGGCGCAGCGATACGGACGTCGACAGTCGCGCCCTTACCGGCCGGGTTGCGATCCTCGCCCGGCGCGGTGGCCGGGCGCAGCACGACGTCGCCGAGACGGTCGTCTCGCTGACCGAAGCCGTTGCGATCCTCGCCCGGCGCGGTGGCCGGGCGCAGCGATACGGACGTCGACAGTCGCGCCCTTACCGGCCGGGTTGCGATCCTCGCCCGGCGCGGTGGCCGGGCGCAGCCCCTCCCGGCGTTCTATGCGATGCTCGCCGACATCGAGTTGCGATCCTCGCCCGGCGCGGTGGCCGGGCGCAGCGTGGTGACCTGCTCACCGCCCACCCGCAGGTCCAACGGGTTGCGATCCTCGCCCGGCGCGGTGGCCGGGCGCAGCGATGATGTCCGACGCGCGGCGCGCGGCATCGGTCGGGACGTTGCGATCCTCGCCCGGCGCGGTGGCCGGGCGCAGCAGTGGTGCCCGGCGGGCCCATCGACATCCTCGACCTGAGTTGCGATCCTCGCCCGGCGCGGTGGCCGGGCGCAGCTGGAGCGGGTGCCGTCGTCGTGGGCGTCGGATGTGCCGTTGCGATCCTCGCCCGGCGCGGTGGCCGGGCGCAGCGGCATCCGGATCATGGAATGCGACGACGACATCCGTGTTGCGATCCTCGCCCGGCGCGGTGGCCGGGCGCAGCCCGCATCCACTGCACGGGCGGCTTCCGGCCCTACCCTGTTGCGATCCTCGCCCGGCGCGGTGGCCGGGCGCAGCATGCCGGCCGCCGCCGCCGTTCGTGAGCTGGGCGAGGTTGCGATCCTCGCCCGGCGCGGTGGCCGGGCGCAGCACTCGCGGTCCAGCTTGCGGGGGGTGTGGGCAACGGTGTTGCGATCCTCGCCCGGCGCGGTGGCCGGGCGCAGCCCGACAGCAGTTCCGTACCACGACCTCCGGCACCGCAGCGTTGCGATCCTCGCCCGGCGCGGTGGCCGGGCGCAGCCCGGACCCGCCACCACCCGGCCAGCTTCGGCGAGAAGGGTTGCGATCCTCGCCCGGCGCGGTGGCCGGGCGCAGCGGCCGGTCGTCGGCGTGACGCTCACGGCCGGCAGGAGTTGCGATCCTCGCCCGGCGCGGTGGCCGGGCGCAGCACGCGGGGGCGGTCGTCGTCCGCGACCACATCCGCCAGGTTGCGATCCTCGCCCGGCGCGGTGGCCGGGCGCAGCTTCTACCGGCCCTGGCTTGCCGCTTCGGTCATCAAGTTGCGATCCTCGCCCGGCGCGGTGGCCGGGCGCAGCGGTCATCGTCGGTGAGTTGGTCGACCGGGCGGGCGAGGTTGCGATCCTCGCCCGGCGCGGTGGCCGGGCGCAGCGACCGGTCCGCAGTGGGACCAGGTGCAGGCCCGCCTGTTGCGATCCTCGCCCGGCGCGGTGGCCGGGCGCAGCCTTGCCGAAAATCCACTGCATCAGCCCCGAGCAATCGTTGCGATCCTCGCCCGGCGCGGTGGCCGGGCGCAGCGGTTCACGAGCAGCGAATATAGCGATCAGGCGATCCTTCATCGACTTGCTCGCAGTCCGTTTTGTTTATCTGATCCAGGTTTATCACCTCGGAACCCTCCGCGTTTCTCGTGTCCACTGGGGGTTCCTAGATCACTAGGGCTCCGCGTGGGTCGATTGGTCGTGGTTTGCCGAGGTGTTCGACGTCGTCGAGGGCGTGGGCTGGTAGGTGGTAGATGCGGATGCTGTCCTGGGTGGGGTCGATGGCGTCATGGAGGGCGGCGACGAAGCGGACCTTGTCGGTGTCGCGGCAGACTACTTCGAAGACCGATTTCTGTACGCGGTGTCCGTACCCTTCGCAGATCTTGGCGACTTTGCGGAGTCGGCGTTGTCCCTGTGGGGTGACCGTTTCGACGTCGTAGGTGACGAGCAGGTCCACGTTCAGTTCACCGTCCACGGCTGGTAGGCGACCGTGTCTCCGCGAAGGTGGCGGGCGAGTAGTCGGGCTTGCACGAGGGGGAGCAGCGCGGCGGGGACCTGGCGGCCGAGTTGGGCGTGCGGCCAGTCGCGTTGTCGGCTCTGTTGCCAGGCGGCCAGCACAGTTTTGCGTCCGTTGTCGGTGAGTCGGTAGGCCTTGTTTGGTAGTTCTTCGAAGTCGGTGGGGGTCAGTTCGCGTCTGTTGAGCATGGTGAGGGCGAGGCGGTCTGCCAGGAGGGGGCGGAACTCTTCCATCAGGTCGAGGGCGAGTGCGGGTTTGCCGGGTCGGACGGCGTGGAGGTAGCCGATGTAGGGGTCGAGTCCGACCTGTTCGAGTGCACCCTGCACGGCGACGCGCAGCATGCCGTAGAGGAAGGAGAGTAGGCAGTTCAGAGGGTCGGTGGGTGGTCGTTTGTTGCGGCCGGATGCCTTCCAGTCGGTGTTGTCGCCGAGGAGGTAGGGCATGGCGGCGAAGTAGTCGCGTGCGGCGATGCCTTCGACGCCGAGGATTTCGTTGGTGCTGGTGGCGGTGGTGAGGAGTTCGAGTCGTCGGGCGAGGAGTTCGGCGGTGGCGCGTAGTGCGGTCTGTCGGTGGCCGCTGGTGTCCCGGGCGGTGCGGAGCAGCACTTGTCGCGCGTTGTGGATTTTGCCGGCGACGAGGGCGATCGCGATGGGGAGTTGGCGTTCCGGTGAGTCGGCGGCGCGGTGTTGGGCTTGGCGTAGCAGTGGGTTGCCGTGGGTGGGGCCGACCAGTCCGGCGCGGAATCGTCCGCTGCCGGTGAGCCAGCTGACGGAGCGGCCGTCGTCGGCGCAGCGCAGGAGCAGGTCGTCGGTGGGGGTGACGCCGCTGAACAGGACCAGGTGGTCGAGTCGGACGAGGGGTAGCAGGTGGCGTCCGGGTTGTTCGGGGTGGTAGATGCGCACGGTGTCGCCGTCGAGGCGCAGGCTGGTGCCGGGGGTCTGGACGTAGAGGGTGTTGAGGAGTTCAGTCACGCCACTGTCCCAATGGTCGTGGGGTCAACAGGTCGGGTGGGGTCTGCCGTTGGCCGTCGGTCAGTTCGGGGAGGCAGTCCTCGCGTAGGGAGCATCGCCGGCAGCGGGCGTCGTTGCGTGCCGTCGGCAGCGTCGGGGTGTGCAGCAGCCGGCGTACGGCTGTGGTGGCGGCGATGACCCGTTCGAGGAGGTCATGGTCGATGGGTACGGGGTGTCGGCGGCGTTCGGCGACGGAGTAGATGTATCCGGTGGGTACGTCGAAGCCGGCTTCGAGGAGGCAGAGGGCCTGTCCGCCGAGTTGTAGTTCGGCGGGGCCGCCGGGTTTGTAGCGTCCGACCTTGTATTCGACGGGTGTGGCGGTGTTCTTCTCGAACTCGACGACGTCGCAGATGCCGCGTAGGCCGTGGGTGTGGCTCCATACCGGGAGTGACCGGATGGTGGTGAGGCCTCGGCGGCGTTGGATGCCGGGTAGGTCGACGGTGGTGTGGCTCAGGTCGCCGCGTACCGTCTCGACGTTTTCGGTCCAGACGCCTTCGACGTGGATGAGGGCGGTCTGCCGGTGGCAGTAGGCGTAGTGCTCCAGCGCGGACAGCGGCACCTCCCGCAGGTCGGGGGTGCCGCTGTCCGTGGGGTGGTCGTGGGTCACGGCCAGAGGTCGACCAGCTTGGTCAGCTCGATGCCGCCGGGCAGCCCCGACTCGTCGATGCTGCGGGCGTAGTCGGTGTGGGCGCGGGCAGCCTTGTCGTCGTCCTTGCGCTTGACCGTGATCCGCTGGGTGAGGGCGGCCGAGGGTGCGGCTCCGAAGGCGTCGGGGTGGCTGAACACGTACAGCCCGCAGAGCTTCATCTCGCCGCGGCTGGCGGCCCGGTCGTGGTCGAACATGACGGTGACGGCCTGCCACAGCGCGGCGAGGTCGTCGCTGGTGACGCCGGTCTTCGCGGCGCGGGGTGCGGAGTAGAACAGGTGGGCGCGGTAGAGGCCGTACGGGACGGTCCACTTGGAGCCGATCTCGGTGCGCTCACCTTTGTCGATGTCGTCCTGGCGGGTCTGGGTGACCCGGGTGATGGTGTGGTCGGTGGGAAGGATCGGATCGATGCTGCGAGCGAAGGTGAGCTGGAGCGGGCCGCGGACCTGCCCGGCGCCGCCGCTCTTGCCGGTGCTGAGCACCGCGCCGAACATGCGGATGTCGAAGTAGTGCTGGCAGAGCCACTGCTGGGCGGCAGCGCTCTCCGCCGGGGTGGGCTTGTTACTGATCTTCGGCGGGTTGGCGGCGAACGCGCCGTCGATCCGGGTGTTCAGGGCGTGGCCGGCTTCGACGAAGATGCCGTAGCGCGGGTCGTCGCCACGCAGCAGCGACACGGTGTCACGGATCTTGCGTTTGATAGCCACGTCGGTGACGAGGCCCTGGCCGCTCTCGTCGTCGGTGCGGGGCTGGTTGCCGGCGTCCGGGTCGCCGTTGGGGTTGCCGTCGCTGACGTCGAACAGCAGGACGGCGTCGTGGCGGCGGGTCGGGTCGAGGTGTGCGGCGCTCATGCGTCGTCTCCTTCGTCGTCGGCAGTCGGTGCCACGTCGTCGGGCTCCGGGGGCAGGTCGGTCTTCTTCTTGTTCGCGGCGGCGGCGAGTCGTTCGGCCCGCATCTCGGCCCGCTGCTGGTGGTAGCCGAGGATGAACTGGGCCTTGTCCGTCAGCACTGCAGCGCTGGGGATCACGGCGAGTTGGACGAACAGGTCGTCGAGTCGCCGCTCGTAGGCGTCCGACCAGCCGGGCCGGCGCAGCGGGCCACGGAGGCGTTTGAGCCATGCCTGTACGTTGCGGCGGCCGGAGACGATGACGACCTGCGGGTTGTCGATGGCGCGGCCGAAGTAGCGTTCGGCGAACGTGGTGTTCAGCTTCTGGTCGGCGACCCGGAACACGGTGCGTTGCAGGTCGTCCATGACGGCGAAGATGCGGCCGGACACGTAGGCCGGCTGTTGGTGGGCGACGTTCAAGGTCGGCGTCAGCCTCTCTCGTTCATGCTCGGGCAGGGTCGGGTGACGGCGCAGGGCGAGCCGGATCAGCGCCGCGCGGCCGGGGTCGAGTCGGCCATCGATCCGGATGCGGTTGATGACGTGGTTGAGCAGCTTCGGCGGCAGCGGTCGCTTGAGCAGCGCGGCGCTGAGCAGCCGGTGGAACAGATCAGGTGGGCGGTGCTCTCCGGACGCACCGAACTTGGTCCAGGAACCGGGTGCTCCGTTGCGGCCGGCCTCGAACCGCCCCGCCACCCGGGCGAGTTGGGAAACCTTGATGGTGGCCACCTCACCAGTCCAGGCATCCACGATCCGGTGGTCGTCGAACCAGGCCCGGATGTTGTCCTTGACCCGGGAGATCGGCTGCTCGACCCAGTCCCGGACGACGACGCGGGCGACGTTGCCGCCCACTGTCACCGCGCAGTACCGGGACACCTCGTCGAGGGAGGCTTCCGCGCCGCTCGCCGGCCCTGCGATCAGGTGCTGGATGTGGCTGGGGTCCAACTGCTCGACGGTCGCCCACGGGTCGAAGGTCGACCCGCCCAGCACCCACCAGGCGAGCCGGGCGTTCTGCCCGGACAGGCTGGTGCTGTGCCGCGGATCGGACAGCAGTGCTGTCAGCGCGGTCATGAACTTCAGTCCACAGTCGGCGCAGATCGGGGTGTGGGTCAGGAACTTCTGCAACTCGTAGCCGTGGGTGGCCTCGTTCATGCTGACCAGCGAAGCGTTCTGGGTGGCTCCGGGCACCCATCGTCGAGGAATCTGCTGGGGAATCGTGTGGAGCAGTGGCTGCACCCGCCCGCAGACCAGACACAGCCCGGTGCGTCCGGAGCCCTTCCGATCGCCGGCGACCCCGGCCCAGAAGCGCTGCGCCGGGACAGCGTCCGCCGCGTAGACCCCGTCGACCCAGAAGCTGACCAGGTCTCCCCTGCTCCAATCGGCCGGCGGTAGAACCTTGTCGGTGTGCCCGTCGCGGTAGAAGGCGGCGATGGCCGGAGCAGGTCCGTCTGGTTCGGCTGCCGCCCAGTCGGCGATCAGGGCCCGGAAGGCGGTGTGCTGCTTGGCGACCCGTTCCGGTTTGGCACCTTCGGACAGCCAGCCGAAGAGGTACTCCCCCGTGTCGACCGCGAGCGCGGGTGAGATCCCGACGGTCCGGGTCACCGCCGGCACCAGCCGGGGCGCACCGAATCGGGAGTTCGGGTCGTCCTTGTTCGCCGTGTCGACCAGGCCGCCCTGGGGAACGCCGTCGGTGTCGATCTCCAGGCTCCACCGCACCGGCTTGCGGGAGTAGAACGGCGGGATGACGTCCTCGCTGGTGTCGGCGAACTCCACCAGCCGCTGCAACAGCACTAGAGCACCGGCCCTTCCACCGGAAGTGCCAGCTCTATCCCCCGTTCCGGCACGGACAACACCCCGGCGACCACCCGAGCGGCGAACCACTCCATCCGCGGCTGGGCTGTCTGACCGTCGCGGTGGATGGAATGCAGCATGATGCCGATCTCCTCGTTGACATCCGCCCGGGGCGTGTCATCCGGCCAGCCGAACTCCGCGCTGAACTCGCGCGTACCGAGATAGGGCTGCTGGAAGCAGGCACCCTTACGGACCCGTCGACGCAACTGATCCCGGTACGCCGCGACCGACTTGTCGGCATGCGCCGCCAGCTCGATGTGGGCATGGATCCGGTAGGCGACATCGCGCAGGCACACCGCATTGCGCTGATCACGGTGCGCCGCCGTGTCGACCCGGCGGGTGCCCTTGAGCGCCTCCGCCAACGGGGCGACATCCGAGGTTTCGTTCCGCCGGATCGTGAACTGCCGCACCGGCTTGAGCACCTCGATCGCCACCACCTGGTACCGCATCTCCGGCTTCCAGAAGATCGATTCGAGCACCCCTACCGCAGCAGACGGCGTCATCACCGGATAGCTGACCCGCTCCACCTTCAGCTCCGGCCGCGAGAACAACGCCGCCTCACCACTGACCTGCACCACCACCGGAAGATCACCCTCCGGGCTACGCCGCAGAGTCACCCCGTTGACCACATCCGTCGTCACCACACAGCCCCTCCCACGACAGCTCGTCGAACACGTGAACGAAGAGAGACCACCACAGAATCGGAGGCTCTCTCGCACAGCGAGTGCGACGATCCACGACCAGTGCGACTGGATCGGCGACACCACGCCGGTCCCACTCCAGGAAGGACTGACAAGAATCCGACTAGACCGGCGCCAAGGGGCGGGACTCCGTCCGACATGGACTGCAAAGTCCAAGTCGGACGTAGTCAATCCCCATCAACATCCACCCAAGGTTGCGATTCTCAGCGCCAAAGCGCTGCAGGTCACCTGCCTTGCAGGCGACTCTGAGACGCTACCAAACTTCCTTGGGTGTAGGAGCACGCGTTGCGGTGGGGTATAAAGATCCCGGCTGGGCGGGCACCGTCCCTCCAAACACGACGGTCCGCTGCGCCAACAGCGGACCGCCCAGCTCCCCCGCCATCCGTGAGACCGAAGGGAACCAGATGACAGTAAGGCAACGCCGCGCCTACAGGCCACCCGACGAGGGGCAAGAGTCCCACACCCCCTCCCCGCTTCCTTTGCGTTGGGTAGTGATATTGGCACTGAGCGTGGCGATCGGCATCATGATCGGCACCACCGAGAGTTTGCCCACCGGCATGGTTGCCAGCCTGATCGCGGCGGGAGGGCTGCACAAGATCATAAATTGATGCGGTTACCAGGTGAGCGCGCTGCGCGCTCACCTGGTGGCCTCACCACCGTCAGAAGACGAACTGCTCCAGGTTCGGGTCGAGGTTGATCCCCGTAGCGGGGTCGTACTCGCCGATCCACTCGACCAGCGCACCTCGCCGTACCTCGGTGCCGAGAATCGGCCGCAGTAGCGCCATCACACCGGTTTGGCGTAGGGCGCTGGGGTGGAGGTTCGTCGTGAACGGCTGCAAGCGGCGCAGCTTTGCCAACTCCCGGATCGGTGCATGGCGTAGGTCGACGATGAGCTGTTCCAGTTCTCCGCGCAGTTCGGGCGTCTCGGCCCCCTGGGGCGTCACCACGTTCACAGCGTCGTCATCGATCATCCTGAACGCCAGCTTCCGATCCCGCTGTTTGGTTTCCGCGTTCATTGGACCGTCTGCTACGGACTCGAACTCCCAGCGTTGTCGGGCTTGCTGGATGCGTTGCCCGATGTGCTGGCGGTCCGCAAGATTAAGCATGTCGTACACGTTGCGGTAGTAGCGTCCGAGCGCCTCGACATCGTCCGGGTCTGCCTTCTGCGGGCCGAACTGACGCCCGGTACAGCCGACCAGCGTCTTGTACGTGGGTGGTTGCCCGCCGTCCTGCGGCGCGAAGACGACCACCCGACCACCGTGGGCCATCCGTCCCTCGCGGTTGGCCCGCCCGGCTGCCTGCAGCAGCGAGTCCGCTGGCGCCATCGCCCGGAACACCACCGGGAAGTCGACGTCCACCCCGGCCTCGATCAGCTGGGTAGCCACCAGCAGGACACGCTCACCCCGGTCGAGTCGCGTGCGCACCTGCGCCAGTACCCGCCGTCGATGATCCGGACACATCCGGGTCGACAGGTGCCACGCCGCCCTCTCAGGCTCGCTGTCACTCCACCGCTCGAACACCGTCTTCGCGTCCGCCGTCGTGTTGACCACCACCAACGCCGATCGTTCACCCATGGCCTGGTCGGCGACGTCAGCCAGCGTCGGCTGCGGGTCGAGCTGCCACTCGTACCGCACCCTCCGTAGCTCACTGACCAGACGCGGAGTGTCGTGGATCAGATCCGTGCACGGTACGTCCTTGAACTCATCCAGCGCCCAGAAACTCGGCTGCGTCGCCGAGGACAACAGCACCGTCGTCCCGAAGTGCCGCACGAGAAGGCGAAGACCATCGAGGATCGGCGCGAGCATCGCATGCGGCAACGCCTGCACCTCGTCCAACACGATCACCGAGTTCGCCAGGCGATGAACCCGACGCATCGCCGACGGCTTACGCGCGTACAACGACTCGAACAGCCGGACGAAGGTAGTGACAACAAACGGCGCGTCCCAGTTCTCCGCAGCCAGCCGTGCCCACCGACCGGCATCCGGATCATCGAAATCAGCCTGACTGTGGTGCTCCAGCACGACCGGCTCACCACCGTCCTCATCCAACAACCGACGATAGACGGCGGCATTCTGCTCGGTGATGGTCAGGAACGGAACCGCCACGATTACCCGACGCAACCCATGCTTCTCCGCATGCCGCAGCGCGAACCCCCCACTCGCGAGCGTCTTACCAGCACCGGTCGGGGCACCGAGGCGGAACATCCCAGGCTCACGTTCAGCCGCCGCCAGACAATCCGCATAGACCCGCTCCCGTAGGCCAGCGACCGGCGAGTCACCGCGCCCTGAGAGTTCCTCACGACGCCGCTGCTCGAACACCTTGTAGAGATGACCGAAATTGGCATCCGCACGGACCAGAGGGCCGGTCAACCCCTGAAAGTGGGCGCCAGTGTCCAGGCTGTCCGCGTCGACCAAGGCGCTGTAGCACAGACGCAACGCCATCTCCCCCACCAGCGGATCTCCCCGCCAACCCTTAGGCACCAGGGAACCGAGGTCTTCTGGTAGATCAGGCAGCAGCCCAGCCAACTCCCGCTCAGCAGACATCACCTCCCCGGACCAGGCGGCAAGCCTCTGCCGCAACATTGCGCGAAGCGTAGGCGTATCGACGAGTCCACCATGATGACCGAAAATCGCACCAGCGAATAGGCCAAGCCCGCGCTCCTGCGCGATCCTCGTGCCCAGAGACTTGTGATCGATGCCCACCACCCCACCAGTGGACGCAACCGCAGCAAGCTTGCCCTGCCAGGCACAAGACGCCTTGCCCACATCATGCAACGCACCAAGCCAGTACGCCACCTCACCACCACCAAACGGAGCAGCAAAGCGTCGCGCCAACCCTGCCGTGCCATGAAGATGCTCTGCCAGAGAATGCCACCGGCCAGAGCCATCAGCCGGACTATGCGCCCAAAGAGTACCCTTACCAGACACGATCAGACCCCCACAAAAGATCATTACGATGCCCGCCACGCAAGCGGGGCCAGTCCAACTAAGCGACGCAATAAACGCAGAGATCCATTTGATACGGCTCCAACACGTCCCAATGCCGCAGGTCAGTGGCGGATCGCGCTACATGGTAGCGATCCGCCACTGACGCGATGGCCAGGCACAGCCGAACGGTCAGGCTGTAATGGCCAGGGCGGCGAATACTCGATCCTCGCCCGGCACAGCGGCCGGGCGTAACCGGGTCTGCCCGTCCCTCTCGTACTGCCGGGTCTTGTTACGATCCTCGCCGGCGTGGTCGCCGGGGGCAGCGCAGCAGCCCTACCCGTAGGCCAAGTCGGTGTCATGGTTACGATCCTCGCCCGGCGCGAGGCCGGGCGCAGCCACGTCGAACCCGTTCCGCTACTCGGTCGGCGGGGACGTTGCGATCCTCGCCCGACGCGATGGCCGGGCGCAGCCCCAGCAGGGTCGGCCCGTTCTCCGTCACGTAGTCAATGTTGCGATCCTCGCCCGACGCGGTGGCCGGGCGCAGCGCCGGAGTTGGCCAGGGCCCGCCCGAGGTCGGAGTAGTTGCGATCCTCGCCCGACG
>NZ_JBFAQU010000006.1:80004-267663 GCF_040678915.1 Micromonospora sp. NPDC049257 | reverse complement strand
CCGACGCGGTGGCCGGGCGCAGCACACCGCCGCGTCGATCAGGTCCGCCGGCGCACCGAAGTTGCGATCCTCGCCCGACGCGGTGGCCGGGCGCAGCACACCGCCGCGTCGATCAGGTCCGCCGGCGCACCGAAGTTGCGATCCTCGCCCGACGCGGTGGCCGGGCGCAGCTGGAGCAGATCGCCGACTTCCTCGGCGTGCCGGTGACGTTGCGATCCTCGCCCGACGCGGTGGCCGGGCGCAGCTTGTGGCCGGCCGGCGTCGCCCTGGTCCTCACGCACGCCGTTGCGATCCTCGCCCGACGCGGTGGCCGGGCGCAGCCCCTCCTCTCTACGGGCGGGAGCCCCGGGCGGCGGGGTTGCGATCCTCGCCCGACGCAGTGGCCGGGCGCAGCCTGCCGAAGCCCGCCCACGGACCCACCGACTTCATCGGTTGCGATCCTCGCCCGACGCGGTGGCCGGGCGCAGCCCTGGACAACGCGCTGTCGGTCGACCCGACCGGCCGCCAGTTGCGATCCTCGCCCGACGCGGTGGCCGGGCGCAGCGCCCTGGCCCTGGTCGCCGGAGCCACCGGGTGGCGGCCGTTGCGATCCTCGCCCGACGCAGTGGCCGGGCGCAGCCCGTCGAGACCAACGCCCCCCGCAACCGGGTCACGTGGTTGCGATCCTCGCCCGACGCGGTGGCCGGGCGCAGCCACGCACTGCGTCAGCTGGGCGTGCTGCACGCCGATGTTGCGATCCTCGCCCGACGCGGTGGCCGGGCGCAGCCCGAGTGCACCACCGTGTGCGCCGCAGCCTCCTTGGCGTTGCGATCCTCGCCCGACGCGGTGGCCGGGCGCAGCTCGACGAGCTGGCCGACCAGGCGTCACAGGCCGCCGCGTTGCGATCCTCGCCCGACGCGGTGGCCGGGCGCAGCTGTCGCCGACGATGCCCACCGCGAGGGGTGACAGCCCGTTGCGATCCTCGCCCGACGCGGTGGCCGGGCGCAGCGCGTACTCGGCGTCGTCGACCTCGATCTCCTTGTCGGGGTTGCGATCCTCGCCCGACGCGGTGGCCGGGCGCAGCCGTCGTGGGCGAGGTCCGATTGGGACAGCAGGAACATGTTGCGATCCTCGCCCGACGCGGTGGCCGGGCGCAGCTTCTACCCGGCCACGCGCCGGTTGACCTTCCCGATGTTGCGATCCTCGCCCGACGCGGTGGCCGGGCGCAGCGTCATGGGCAGCTCCTAGGACTCGATCAGCCAGGCGGTGTTGCGATCCTCGCCCGACGCGGTGGCCGGGCGCAGCCGGGTCACCGCCGGTATCCGCGCGGCGCTCGACGCGGTTGCGATCCTCGCCCGACGCGGTGGCCGGGCGCAGCCTGCGCGCCCTCGTTACCCCGCAGATCACCGCCGTTGTTGCGATCCTCGCCCGACGCGGTGGCCGGGCGCAGCCCCCGGAGGAAGCCGTACGCGGGGATCTCGACGGTGTTGCGATCCTCGCCCGACGCGGTGGCCGGGCGCAGCCCGTCGACCGGGACCGGCCGGGACATCCCGTCGTACTCGTTGCGATCCTCGCCCGACGCGGTGGCCGGGCGCAGCTGGAGTTAGGGGTTGAGCGAAGGCGCTCCCTCAAGATCGTTGCGATCCTCGCCCGACGCGGTGGCCGGGCGCAGCGATAACTGTCATGATCGGGTGCCTGACCGATATGCCGGTTGCGATCCTCGCCCGACGCGGTGGCCGGGCGCAGCGAGGTGTGCCCGCCGGCGCTGCTGGACAAGCTGGCGGAGTTGCGATCCTCGCCCGACGCGGTGGCCGGGCGCAGCTCGCCGTCGGGAATAGTGATCGGCTCGATGCGATCCACGTTGCGATCCTCGCCCGACGCGGTGGCCGGGCGCAGCAGCTCACGAACAGCGAATATAGCAATCCAACGATGCTTCATCGACTTGACCGTGGTCCGTTTTGTTCATCTGATCCAGATCAGACCCCTCGGAACATTCCGGGGTTCCGGCGTCTACTGGAGGTTCCTAGATCATTAACGCTTCGCACGGGTTGATGGGACGAACCTCAAAGGTCAGCCCGATGTTCAACCACAGAGAATCATCCCACCGCTTACAGCCGGAGGGCATCTCGGGTTTCGAGGGGCGGCATGGCGGTTATCGAAAGTAGCGACCCCAACACTGTCGCCGTCTGTCGAAAATTGGCACTGAGCTGCCCAGACATGCCCGCGCAATGATCGCTCCCTGTCACTGCTTGTCACCCGGCTATGTGGGTTTTCGGGGGGTAAAAGCGGGGTGGCCGATAGCGCGTTGCCACGATCCATCGGCCCCTGCTCAGGGTCGGGCACCATCGACACATCGACGACCAGCGTCCACCCTCATCGCGACCCGTCCGCGACCGGCAGGGGTTCGTATCGGCGGGGAGATCAATACCGAAACCCCACCGCCACAGTGCATCGACGACGACGTAGCTATCGAACGGTGACGGTCTGCTCGTCCAAGGCTGTCATGATTTGCTCGACCAGGCGTTCACCCATGCGGGGCGCGTGGACGGCGGCGATCGAGGTCAGTTTTCGGCGGCCTGCCTTGCGTAACCCGGCCGGGCCGCCGCAGCGCGACAGCAACTCCAGGACCGCCTTGTGGTGGACTTTCGGGCCGAGGACGCGTTCCAGGGCGGGGTGGATCTGGGTGAGCAGGCCCCGGATGCGGTTGGACACGCGGGTGGCTTCGCCAGCGAGATCGTCGTCGAAGCCGACGAGGACTTCCAACTCGGCCAGAGCCTCGTCGCCGACGTCGACCCGGCGCAGGGTGTGCGGCAGGGTGCGGGCCGCGTCAGCGATGACGTAGGTGTCGCGGGCGTCGGTCTTCGCCGAACCGGGGTGCAGGTCGGCGATGCGGCGCATCGCCAGTCCGGGCAGGTAGGCCACTTGATGACCACATGCGCGAGCCACCGCGACCGGCAGGGCACCGATCGAGGCGGGCTGGTCGACCACCACCAAGACCGTGCCATGGCGGGCCAGCTTGTCGAACAGCTGCCGCAGCCGGGCCTCGGTGTTCGGCAACGGCGCGTCGTGCAGCCGCTTGCCGTCCGGGCCCAACCCGACCGCGTGGTGACCTTCTTTGCCGACGTCCAAGCCGAGGTAGACGCCGTATCCGTCGTGCACCACACCCGCCTCCACGCATCGCTTCGTGGCCTCGGCCGCAGTCAGGGCGTCGGACTGCCGGCAGCCACGTTACGAAGAGACCTACCCCGAACACGGGATGGCCGTATCCCTATCAGCGGTCCGCCGACGCCACCCGACCCGGCGACAGCACCCCCCGGATCATGAGAACGACAGGGGCAGGAAGTCATACCGGGCCGGGCGACCGAGGGTCCCCGGCTGGGGACGACCAAAAATAGGTAACCGGGGGGTAAACGGGGGGCCGCCCGGCACCGTCGTGAGCCAGCTGGCTACGTCAACGTAGCGAACCCGACCGCCGCCCTGATGATGTCCGCTCGGTCTCCCGAGTCAGAGCCTCGAAGAGCGATGGTGGCTACGATAACTGCACCGGCCACCGGTGCGCCGACCACGATGAGGGTGGCCCAGGGGAACGGGTTTGACTGCACAGTTTGGCTCTCCACAACGGTCTCCTACGGTTCTTGACCGAGCTGGAGACGCGCAGGACTCAGCTCGGCCGCCTATGGGCCAATTACTGAGGTCCTGCTCCGACTAGCAGAAGCCCTTTACTGCTCTAACACACGCGCTCTATGTAGGTACCGCAATGTACGCGACTCGTGTTCCCGTCTGGCAAATTTATAGGCGGCTCATCCGGTAGTCGGATCCGGAGTTCGCCGTGAAGCATCGTCAGACGGCCAGACGGCCACCCCGAGGGGTGGACACTTGCCGGACAGCATATCCGGTCACCGCAGCCCCTGGGTGCCGGGGTTGCGTGAGACCAATGCTCTACAGGTGTAGCCCACCCCGGGCGAAGATGATCGATCACGTTGACGCCCAACACGCTGGACCCATCGGTCGGAACCAGTCCACCGCGGCGGACCTCGTCGACATCGACGAGACGGCCAGCGGCGACCGCCACGAGATCGCCCGAGAAACGAGACTTCACACACGACGGTCAACTCCTGCGATCATGCAGGGATGTTGCCGCCCCCGGGAGCTTCGGGAAGCCCCATCGCCGCCAAGGACTCCTTCGACGTCCCGGTCTTCACACGCTGGTCAGGCCCGGATCTCAAACCGGCACGTCGACCTATGCCCTCGCGGGTTGCCAGCGTATGGCGTCCTTGGCCAGGCGATGGGTCGCAAATCCCGGCCAGCGGCGACTATCTCGTCACCACAACCTGGCGGGATGTTCTCGACGCGGCGCTGTCGGTGGGCAGGGATCCGACAGCATGGCTCACCGCCGTACCGGCACTTGCTTGGTCCGAGATCGTGGCTCGCAGATCGCCGCTGGTCGCTTATCTGTGTCGCAGCGAGATTCTGTCCGCAGGTACGCTTGCCCGGCACATCGTCGAGCCGAACGTTATCTACACAAGCGGTACGGAGGACACAGCCCAGTCCGCGTTCGGATATCGCATCGGGATGACGATGGCAGAGTGGGCCTGCCGTGGACTGATGGGCCTGGGGCCGACGCTACATGCGGAGGCTCGGGCCCCACTTGGGCATGGACCTGCGTGGACCCCGTCGCTCGGCCTGCCAGACCTCATCGGATATCACCCCGCGACCGGGCTCCCCTGGATCGTCGAGGCTAAAGGAGGACGCCGGCTCGGTCTACCTCGTCTACGCGAAGGCGCGGCGCAACTCTGCCGACCCGACCTGATGACGGGGCCACACGTCAAAGTCCTGTGCGGCACCAGCCTCACCGATCGATTGTTCATGACAATCGATGTCGAGAATCATGACCCAGGGATGTCCCTACAGCCGGGGCAGGCCGAGGCCGCAGAGACCGACCGAATTCTCATGCTGGCGCAGTCACGCATGTTGACATACTTCTCGCTGCGGGCGTTGCCGACGGATTCACTTCGGGTTCTTCCGATCGGACCGGGTGTCGAGGATCGGCGCAGCCGGCGCGGCAGCGCCGCAACGGTCACGCTCCTCGAGGACGACGAATCCACACAGGTGGAGCGTCGGCGAGCCCGCCAAGATCCGAGCTATCTACAACGACCTGGCGAGCATCGGCTCGACATGCTCACCGGCGCCGTACCCGGCACGGACCTCGTCCTCGGCATGTCCCGGCGCTTGTACGCTGCGTGCGAAGAACTCGCGCTGCAACAGGAGCAGATCGCGGTGATGGTGGACCAGGAAATTCCGCGCCCACGCCGGGACCAGGCTGACGATGTCGCTGATCAGATCAATGCCGCACGGAGGCAGCTGCTCTACCAGGAGGTGGGCAGGTCCGAGGCACGATACCGTACGCGCGAAGCGTTCGAATCGGCGCAGAGCCGCAACTGGTGGTCGCTGATCGACCGTCCAGCGCGACTCACCCCAGAACCAGAACAGAATGTACTGGAAGCGGCGACCGAGGACACCTACCTGGCCCTGGACGCGCGAACAGCCGAGCTGGCCATGCCGCGCGAGGTTTGACCTTCGCCCGGCGAGCGAGGTGGGCAGGTCAAAGACGTCGCCCCCAGGGCAGGCAAGGTCGTCTCAGATGAGACTCTCCCGTTCGCTAAGGGACCTTGACAGCATAGCCAATCGGCGCTGGTCCCCGGTCGCCGCGCAAGCAGTTCAGCTCCTCATGCCGGTTCGCGATTATGGTGCAGGGCTTCCCGGTGCGTCCGTAACGCTTACGCCATGAACATCCGGTGCCGCCCTCTGTGCGCTCCGGGGGCGCTGCACTACGTCAAGTGGCCCCGGATGGACATGAGTTCGACCGGCCCCAGAGCAGGACATCGGGGCCTCGACAACCACTTCAACAACTCCGGGCGCGGCAACCCTGCAGGGCGCTGGCGTCTCCGATGACCGCAGAATCTCGCGCTCTTGCTGCCCTGCGCAACGCGGCCGTGGTGGTTGAGAAGATGGTCTTCCTCAAGTACATGAACCACGACCGCAACATCTTCGGCAAGCTCGCCCCTGTGCGCCGGGGCGCGGCGACTCTCCGGCTGATACGGCCTTGAGCTGGGCTTTCACCGGTGGCTGAGGTGGTCTTAAGTCTGGCGTGGAGAACCCTCGCTGCATACTTGGACCGCGACTTGCTCACATTGGCGATGCACAACGGACAGTTCATCAGACAGTGCCCGCATGATGTCCGTAGTCGGATCTTCGGTGGAGGCGTCCGAGCGATGTGGGACCGTACAGCTTGCCTCCGCGACAGCCTCGCCTACCGGTGAGAGCGCGCCTAGCAGCACATCCGGCAACCCCGTGGACTGAGGAAGGGTGAGCGCAGATGCCCTGGCTTGGGGCACAGGGTGAGACTCCACCTCATGGTCACTTGCCGGATAGATTCGAGGTGCCGGCCCGTACCGCCAGGTCAAGGCGGCGGGTTCCCGGGGACTGCCATCCCCGGGGCCGCCTTGATGGGTCGCGTCTCGCCACATGTCCATGCCAACGAACTGTCAGGAGAAACTATGCAACTCACGAACACGGTAGCCCCTGCTACTACCAAGTTCCAGCCCAACAGCACGAAGGGCACGGAAGATACCCTGATCAGCGCCCTGATGATCATCACGGTAGTCTCCATCGGCGCGTTGCTGTGGATCGTGCTGGCCAGCGGCCCCGAGCTGGGCAGCACGGCCATGATTGCTATCCCCGCGATCGCCACGATCGCCGGTAGCGCCGTGGGCGGGATCGTGCTTGTTCTGCGCAAGCGGCCCCCGCGCAGCCGGGGGTAGCTCGGCACTGTCCAGGTGTCCGGACAAGGCCGACGGCCCTTGAACATGGACATGTCCAGGTGTCCGGACAGCTTGGACACTCGAGCAACCCGGCCCCGGACCTGTCCACGGGCTGTCCGGACACCTCGACAACGCGGCCTAGCCCCGGACAGGGAACGGCGCTGACAAGGGGAGGCAGCGCGGCATGACCTAGTTCAGAGCGTCCATGTGGTGATCAGGAACCCGCCATTCGTGGACAACCTCACGGACACGATCAATAGGCGGCCCGGACAACTCGAGCAGTGTCCGGGCTCGCCTTGTCCAACCTGCCCGGGTGTCCAACCGGCTCGGTGTCCTTGCTGTCCACGGACGACAGGACACGGGAGCGGCGGACACGCAGCGCCTCCGCGACCCGGACACGGGACACCCACGTCCCGACAGCTCCAGCCGTGTCCGGGCGTCCATGGGCATGGCGTCCAGGGGTACCCCGCACAGGTCCAACTCAGTCACGATCTCATCCCGACCCCGAGGCATCCGCCATTCTCCAGCCGGGGTTGGGGGCTGCTCCACGTATGGCATCACGCCACCGCCCGGCGGGAAGCGGCCGACATCCGGGAGCGGCGCGGCGTGACCCACTCCCGGCGGAACGGCTACGCCGCGATCCGATTCCCGCAGCCGTCAGCGGCGGATGTGGAGTTCTCCCAGTAGCTGTCCAAGCAGGCCAAGCTCGGTGGAGTGAGGCCCTGGTAAGGCCGGGAGTGCCGGGGAAGCCACCTGCACCGTTTCCGAGCCGACGCTCGATGCAGAGTTCGATACGCACCTCGACGAGCTCGGCATTGGCCCAGCCGTACGCAGCAGATGGCCCGGCCCGCGACGGTGTGCGCCGGCACGCATGGCCCGGCTCGTCAGGGGTGTCCCGCGATCAGTGGCGTGACCCGGTCGAGGCGTTTGTCGGCAGGCTTGGCGACACCCACGCGCATCACGCTTCCTGAGGACGGCACGACGAAGCCGCCGCGCTTCTACGGGCGGCTTCGTCGTGCCAGGTGATGAGCATCACCAGTCCCCAGCTCAGCTGGGAGCTGACTGTCGGGCGGGTGACACCTTGTGGCGTGTCGGCGTCAACCGCCCCTAACGTCCGGGCATGGCTGATAGCGACGACTTGATCAACGGCTACTGGGCTGCGGTGCGCAAGGACCACAGCGACACCGAAACCAACGACTACGTCAACCTGCGCACAGCTATCGGGCTGAGGGTCGCGTGGACCGGGTCCCGGTACTGTGTAGCAGCCGATTACCCGACGGGCGTGGTGCTGCTTCGGATGCTCGAGTCGGGCAATGAGAGTTTGGTCCATCGGCGGATGCTCGAGGTACTGCGCGGCATGCGGTGAGTGGTCACCTGTTGATCGTCGGATCGCCATCGCATCGGCTCATGCCTAGCTGTGAGCTCCGGTTGGTGGTCCATCGGCTATGAGAGCGTTGGCTGACGGTTGATGATCCACTGCTGTCGTCCCACTGTCCACACAAGGCACCGACGCCGGAAAGAAGATCCTCGGCCGCAAACGCGGCATTGTCACCGACACCCTCGGCCCACTCCTCGCCGCCACCGTCACCGCCGCCAACCCCAGCGACAACACCATCGGCATGGAGCTGCTCGCCCCCTCACTCTGGACCACAAGCCTGGCGGATGTGCGGCCCGCAGATGTCGGTGCCTCGTGAGAGCATGCCGGGGTGCGCTACCGGTACGAGGACCTCGGCGACCGCGAGTTCCAGCAACTCATTCAGGCGCTGCTGGCTCACTCGCTGGGGTCGACCATGCAGGCAATGCCCATCGGTAAGGCTGACGGCGGGCGAGATGCCCTGCACGGTACTAGCGTCTACCAGGTCAAGTTCACCATCGCCCCACACAAGGTCAAAGATCCAGTCACTTGGCTAATCGATGCACTCGACGGCGAGACAGAGAAGATCATCGCCCTCGTGGAGAGGGGCGCGAGGACCTACTACCTGATCACCAACGTCGAGGGCACAGGGAACCTCGACACCGGGACCGTCGACCGGCTGAGCCAAGCGCTGGCGGATCGATCAAGGGCGTGGTCGATCGAGATCCTACCCTGGTGGCGGGAGACCATCGATGCTCAGGTGAGCGCTGCTCCCAACCACCTTCTTCGCCCGTTCATCCGGATTCTTCCACCCGACCAGATCCTGGCGCTGACAAAGCTCGACGGCTCCTCGGACGCTCGCCGCCGGGACCAGATCCTCCTCGCCTACCTGCGCGACCGGTACGCCTTCGATGACCCGATTCGGTTTGGCGAAGTGGACCTGATCGGCCCGACGGTCGACAAGCTATTCGTCGACGTGCCCGTGGCAAGCCGGGAAGCCGGCAGCGCCCCGTATCGGCTGATGGAACAGCTGGGTACCGCCGATGTCGAGGAGGTTGGCCGCAAGGCCGGCCACGGCCCTGGCCACTGGCAGACCGGGGCCTCCTTCCTGCTGCTACACGCTGCGTGGCGCGGCAACGCCTTGATCGTCGGTGGTCCGGGACAGGGCAAGACGACGCTGTTGCAATTCGTTTGCCAGGTCTATCGGTCCCTGCATCTCGACGACGGCAGGTACCTCAAGTCCGCCAAGGGCATTCGGCCACACGTGGTCCGGATTCCGTTTCGCGTAGAGCTTCGCGAGTACGGCGCGTGGCTGACCAGAGTGGCAAAGCGGCGGAAGAAGGATCCTTCCGCAAGCGAAGCCTTAGAGGAGTACCTCGCTTGGCATGTCGGCGAACATAGCGGCCGCCGGTTCACCACCGACGACCTCGCCGAGCTGTTAGCCGAGCATCCAGTCCTACTAGCTCTCGATGGGCTGGACGAGGTCGCTGACCTCAAGACACGCGAGCGGGTCGCCGATCAGATCGGGCGCACCGCGACACGGCTCGCCGGACCAGACTTTGACGTCGTCATTGCTGTCACCACCCGGCCGGGTGCTAGCGGTGCCCTCGAGCAACTAGGCCCACGGTTTCCACACCTACTTATGCAGCGGCTCACCAAGCGGCTGCAACTTGCCTATCTGCGCCGCTGGGCTGAGCAGAGCGAGCTAGATACCGTCGCGACCGATGCGCTATGGCGCCAGTTCATCTCCAACCTGCACCTTCCGCATGTGGCAGAGCTAGCGTCCAGCCCGATGCAGATGGCGATCCTGCTGCACCTGCTGCAGCGCCGCCGGATCCTTCCGGAACAGCGCACCGAACTGTACGCCGATTACGTCAAGGTGTTCTTCGATCGGGAAAGTCCCAAAGAACCGATCGTGGACGCGCACCGCAAGCTGGTCTTGGCCCTGCACCGGTTCCTCGCCTGGCACCTGCAATCCGCAGCCGAGCGCGGTGCGAGCAGCGGCGGCATCCCCCTTGCCGATCTCAGAATGCTGATCGGCGAGTTCCTGACCGCTTACGACGAAAGTAGCCCAGACCTAACGACCCTGTTCACCTCGGTGACCTCTCGGGTGGTGTGCCTGGTGCAGCGAGCATCCGGCGTCATCGAGTTCGAGGTGCAGCCGCTACAGGAGTACTTTGCCGCCAGCTACCTCGCAGAACGAGCGCAACCACGTGGAAGGGGGACGAAAGATGCTCGCCTCAGCGAGCTAATCAAGCGGCCCTACTGGTCTAACGTCCTACGGTTCTTCGTTGGCATGTGGAGCGAGGCAGAGCTCAAGGGCCTGCCAACGATAGTCCGGGAGGTACGCGCCGAGACACCGTTCGACGTACTGCCGCTCACCGCTGCAATCCTACTGCAACTGCTGCGTGATCAGGTCTACCAAGGCCTGACGGCCGTCGCAGTGCGGGGCGCGGTCGAGGCCGCCCTTGAGGGCCCGCAATGTCTCCTCGCCACCGACGGCCTCATTGACGACACCGGTGAACCGGTACGTCTCTCTCAAGGCCCTGCCTCGCAAGTGGTCACTTACACCCGCGAACGTCTGCTCAAAGAGAGCGTCCCAGCGCTCCGCGAAGCCCTGGCCGTCCTGCTGCGTACCCACGACACACTCCATGCTGCTCGCCAGTGGTGGTGGAGCCCGGAGGTGCGGCAGCCCACCATGGCATGGCTTAGAACTGCGGCCCACCTCGGCGCACTAAGCCAGCTCACCACAGCAGATGCCGAGCATCTCATCGCCTGTGTCGAGCAAGAGCAGAACTCCGGGCTGCGCGCGGCGGTTCTCCCGCTGCTGATTGCCGCCAACAGCGACATCAGCTCGGGTCCGCTGATTCGCCTGTGTCTCGACGACCTGGCCGACCGCTACCAGTTCGATCCGGCACGCTCCAGCAACGACAAGCCGAAGCGGCCACTGTCCGAGCTAGTGCGCCACGCCCACCCCGAGCACTTCTACGACCACCGACGTGCCGGTCTACGCCCCAGTGCCGCAGGATGCGCCACGGCTCGACAACAGCGCCATCACCCGACCGCTGGGCCGATGAACTGTGCAGACATCGTTGCGAGCCTCGCCGCGGCTCACCAGAACGGGGACTGGCGCGCCGAGGACTCGTGGCGCCAGCTATTTCAGGTTCTCACTGCCGCGTTCGGTGACAGCTGGCTGCTGCGCGAGGCCATTGTCGCCACGCCGGACAGCATCAGCTTCCTCCCGAGCAAACCACAGATAGGGGCAGGGGCGACAGTCAACGGCGTCGCCGCCTGGCTAAGACAGGCAGGTCATCACAATGCCGACGTCGGCTGGTGGACTCGCCAGCGTCCGCCAGCCACCGACCCCTCGCCGCCCGGACTTGGCTCTGTGCTTTGACGTTGCGCGCGAAGGCTCAGGTGGTCGCCGCCTGCATCAATACCGCCGACGAACTGCTTTTAGCAATGTCGCCAGAGCACACCGCAAGCGTCCTCGCGACCGTGCACCGATTCTGCTCGCAGACCGCGCCACGACGACTTGACCTTCACACGCAGCTCCACAGCCGCAGGGTCCGGCCAAGCCCCATCGCCGCCCTGCTGCTCTACGAGGTGGCGTTCGACACCACACGTCCCGAGCTCGCCCGCATCGTTCTGGAGGATCTACCCGCAGTGCTGAGGCTGCGCGAGGACGTAACACGACTAGCGCTCGAACTCATGGACGAGCACCAAAGCCGGCCGCCGAAGCAGACCGTGTTCGCCGGCACGCGACCCTTCGTCCCACCAGGCACGCTGTACCCCAGCCTCAGGGTCGGCCCCGTGACCGCAGGGTTCGCCCGCAGGGTCTTGGCTAGTCCCGAGCAGTGGCCGGTTGATGTAGTCTTGGGGGCTACGCGAACACTGGCTTCGGCACTATCCTCTCAGCCACCGCTTGCCGAGATCGCGGCCGCCGACGGTTGGTTCGACGATGACTGACCCTGTCACCCCGCTATCCTGCCGATCCCATGGCCTTTATGCCGTCAATTTCCAGGGGCAGCAATCTGCGCAAGGGTCGCGCAGCGCGGCACCTACAGCTCAGCGATCCAGCAGCACCGGATGCGGTCAACTGGTGATCGGCACCATCGACTCGGCCGGCACCCGTCGTTGCCGGTACTGCAAGCCCTTTAGCGTAGGTCGTACGGATCCGCCGCCGGCAGTAGGGGTACCCTGCGCTCCGACGACGGTCGACTTCGACGTGACCAACACCAAGGGCCCCGCTGGAGTACGAGGGTGGCTCTTGGGCGGAGCTGCCGGCCCTTGGCGGAGAGAGAGTCCACAGTGCGTGTGAGCCGGATTGTGATCAAGAACTTCCGCAACTTCCGGGACCTAGTAATCGATCCCTTCCCCGCCAATGCGGCCATCGTCGGTGAAAACCCGCCGTCGCCAGAAAGACATCGCCTGACGATCCCCAGACGGGTAAAAAACGCCTGGCACACCCACCAGGCCCGACAAGGCAAGACGGCTATCGTTCAGCTTTCGCCCACCGGTGCCAGATGGCCAACCCCCGGCAAAACGGGGAATCTCAGCGGCCTACTTCTCGCCACATTAGTCACTCGCCCTACCTATCCCTGCCTCATTTGGCGTCTTGTTTGCCTGCCCTCGCCTTGCGCACCTTGAGCATGGGTAGGTAGAACACAGGCATGCCCAGGCGATTGGTCATCGTTGCAAGGAACTCTCGAAAAAACGGCGTAACGTGAACAAGCGCGCTCGTCGATCCGAAGCTTTCTATCTCTTCCTCGCTTGGCTCAAGCTCACCATGGACATCGTAAAGTGCCGCCATTGAGACATCAATATTGACCACAACCTGACCTTCAGAATTGTTGAAGGTGTGGTGCGCGTTGATGGAATAGGTCAAGAGCTTCCCGTTGCCGTCATAAGTCGGCTCGATCGTTATGGTTGACGCAACCTCACCAGGCTTGTCGTGGTCAGCGTCTCCACGCTTAACGCTACACTCATCTAATACGATAGCGCGAAGTTCGAGCGCGTCAACGAACGTCGCGTTGGATGGGGACAATGCTCTCTCCAAGCTATACGGAAATCTCAGCCGAGTCCGGCTTGGTCTGCCAGTTATGGCCTGCCGTACGTGCGCGAAGAGAGGCACCTGACCTTCTCAGCGCAGCAACACGTACTCGACCGGCGTAGGTAGGCATGCCGTGTGGAACACACCCAAGGATGTCGTCCGTCGGCACGAACATGGGCACCTGCATTACACCGTCGGTCGTCAGGAAGAGCTGCTGGTAGACATCGAAATCTCCACGCTGCTGATCCTGCTCGCGGCGGCGACGCTCACGCCGAGACGTGATCTCAAGCGCCTTTCGCCCCTTTACAAACGGTATAGCGCGAAGCGAAATATCGTATCCCATTGCGTGCATGAACCGAGCCAACGTGGCTACGTGAACGTTTCCGTCGCCATTTAGGACCTGAGAAACCCGCCCTTCCGTTATTTGGAGGCGGGACGCGATTTCCTTGGCAGATAGGCCTGACTCACCCTTGGCCGAAAGGAAGAGTCTTATCACTTGAAGCGCAAACCGTGCAGCCGACAGCCCTTGGGCTCCAGCGGAAGTAGCTTGCCGCTGCTCGAACATGGATGGCTCGCCGGCACCCTTATACGTCATGACTCAAATCCTCCTCTCTGACTTTAAACGAGGTTGCTATGTCGTTTGGCAGTGCTTTTGGGCCCATTTTTGGGAAGGCGAAGCCAAGGCGAATTTCTGGATCGAAGTCCGGAAACCACCAAAATTCATCGTCGTTGACGGCTTCGTCGCGATCTCTGATCTTGGCCTTTGGGGTATAGCTGCCGTCGCCTGGCGTGTCGTAGAAGGAAAGCCTCTTCGCGCCGATTTTGAATTCCCAAATTCCGTCTCGAAGGTAATTGACGGCGTGCGTGTAGGGCGGCAGCCCATCGTCGGCGAGGATTTGGCACCATACGAGCAGCTTGTCACAGTCGCCGATTTGGGCATCGTCAGGCATGCCAGAAAGATCCGGATCTTCAATCCAGACCCCCTCGGCAAGTTGATCAAGGAACGCTGCGGCTGGCGATGTCACCCCGTCCTCCCTGACGGCGCACTCCACGGTGCAGTACTCCCCTTGCGCGACCATCCTGCGCCTCGCTTTAGTCAACTGTAAACCCCTCGGCTCGGTTCTGCCGCCGTTTCGATTGCTGAGAGTTGCTGTCGATGTGCAGTACGTCAAGGCGTGCACTGGCCCGTGAAGGTAGTAGTTATACCCACGCTCCGTGATCCCTGCATGCTCAGTCGGGTTCTAGCCAGGCGAGCCATGATCTGGGAGGAGTGCAGGGAGTGAGACTTGGCAGGTCCCTTTACGCTGACCAGCTTGCGATTGGAAGGACTGCTTAAGGTGACGGCATACCTTCTGGCTTCTAGATGACGCAACAACCGACGTATCCGGCAAGGCAGCCCTACCGCGTGGAGTACATCAACCCGGGCAACATCGTTTCGCTTGGGATTCCGCCGGGAAGGTGGAGGCTGGGGTCATACGATCCGGCACCTGCACCGCATGATCCGGGCCGCCCTTCAGGATGCGGTGGTCGACGGGCTCATTGCGGAGAACCCGGCTCGCAACCTGCGGCTGGCCCACCGGTACCGCCCACGGTTCACCCCTCTGACCGGAGAAGAGGCCAAGCTACTGCTCAAGACCGATCGCGGGGATCGCCTTTATGCCCTCTACGCGGTCGCGCTCGCCCTCGGCCTTCGACGTGGTGAGGCGTTAGTACTGCAACGGCAGTAGGCGAATCGTCTTCGGGTCGGGTTCGTTGGTCTGCCTGTGGCGGATGTTGATGTTGATCGTTGGCGTAGGGAGTTGGACCGGCTGCATGCCCGGATTGGGCCTCGGTTTCGCCGGTCGGAGCCGCGTCGGCGGGCACGGCAGTACCTGTGTGGGCTGGTCTCCGGCCTGGGTCGTAAGAACGGCTGGACCTTGGCGGAGCAGGCCGGGGATGTGTCGCCGGACGGGATGCAGCGGTTGTTGCGGTGGGCGGACTGAGACGTCGACGCCGTCCGGGACGATGTGCGCGACTACGTGGTCGAGTATCTCGGTGACCCGGCGGGGGTGTTGATCGTCGATGACACCGGGTTCCTGAAGAAGGGCGTCCGGTCGGCGGGGGTGCAGCGTCAGTACTCCGGCACGGCTGGTCGGACGGAGAACTGCCAGGTCGGGGTGTTCCTTGCCTACCGCTCAGCGAAGGGTCACGCCTTGATCGACCGGCAGCTGTACCTGCCTGCGTCGTGGACCGATGACCGGGACCGGTGCCGGGCCGCCGGGATCCCCGACGAGGTGGAGTTCGCCACGAAGGTGCAGATGGCCCGCACCATGCTCGCCCGTGCCCTGGACGCGGGGGTGCCGGTGGGGTGGGTGACGATGGACGAGGCATACGGGCAGTCGAAGTCCCTGCGGGTGTGGCTGGAACACCGGGATGTGGCTTATGTGGTCGCGACCCGCCGCAACGACGACATGATCACCACCACCATGGGAACGGCCCGTGCTGACCAACTCGTTGCCGCCCTGCCCGCTCGGGCGTGCTGCCGGCTCTCGGCCGGCGCCGGCGCGCACGGCCGGGCCTGCTGCACCGATAGGTGGCATCTGAGATGGCTTGCCCTGGTGGCGGGTCTGCAGCTCACTGACGAAGGGCGGGCTGCTGTAGCAGCTGACCAAGCGGGTCCTGGAGCTGCTCTCACCGGTGAGATCACCGACCACCTGCTACGGCAAGGGCGACCCGGCCGGGAACAACGGTGGGAACTCCCGCAACGGGGTGCGGGGCAAGACGGTGTTGACCGAGGTCGGCCTGCGGATCGCGGTGCCCCACGACCGCGACCTGGGCGTCCTCTTGGACCGCCGCATCGACGCTATTCGGCCAGGCAGCGAGTCACTACCCAGGCGCCCCCAGGTTTAAAAATTTAGCTTGCAAAGACTAGGTTTTTAAACTAACATGGTTAGTAGAGAGTTCGAGTGGCGGGGAGGTCAAGTGGCTGTCGCGGATGACGAGTACGAGGAATACGAAACGACTTACAGCTCCTGGCAGGAGCTTCGGGATGACGTGGACGCCAATGGCGGCGTGCTGCGCGTGAGCATGTGGAGCCTTCGTGAGATAACCGGCTTGACCCGACTCAAGGTCCACGTCGTGGCTCGCATCAGTGAGGCGCTCACCGATGTGGGGCTTGCACACCTGCCCATTGACCTGCCACGCAATCAGAACGAGTACGTCGTCGTGTATAGGGCGACGAGCGAGGCAGCTGCGATCATCAATGCGGTGCGAAACGGGTCTAGCAGCGAGGCGGCCGAACGGGCGCTGCGGAAGGTCAACACTTCGGACACCATCCAGGTTGACCGGAAGAACGAGACCAAGCTCGACGAGCTCGCCGCCAAGGTAGACGAGTTGGAGAACTTGCTGAAGGACTTTCGTGATGTCCTCGCAGCCTGAGCGATCCCCGTCACCGACCGGACTGAGCAGGGGCCCGAAAACGCCGAAGAATCCTGGCCTCACGTAGGGTCGCCTACCTCACCGCGGACAGCCAGCCCGAAGCCCACGCCCGCCCCGCGCGTCATCCCCTGGTTCCATGAAGGGAACCGGCGACGAGTCCCGGAGACGACCAGGACCAGGACGACAGCCCCGATCCTCCCAGTGGTCTTCCACCACGTGACGTCTCACCGTCGACCGATCGCGGCCGGACGGGGCGAAGTTGCCAAACGGAATCCGTCAGGCTTTCCGGGTGGCTACCGCTATTGATCGCCGCGCTCCGATGCCATCCACGCTCGCTTCCATGGCTGTTACGTCGCAGGGGCAAGTGTCGTTGCGGCTGCACATCAGCGCTGGGCTACGATGATTCGCCGACTGAGGTATGAGGGGCTTTCATGATCCACTGGCCGTCGGCTACGCGCGACCCGGCACGGTTCGAGCGCGCGATGAAGATGCTCATCAAGAAGGTCGACCCTCAAGCGCAAGGCGTCGATGGCACCGGGGGCGACCGGTGGCCGCGACAGCTACACCCACACACGCTATCTCTCCGGGGATGGCATGCGGGTCTACGAGGTGAAGTCCTTCACGGGCCGAATGACCGGGTCACGGCGGTCGCAGACCAAGAAGTCGCTAGCCAATGCCGTCAGGAGGCACTCGCCATCGGAGTGGTTCCTCATCGTCCCACTTGAGTTCTCGCCAGCGGAGATTGTCTGGTGGGAGAGTCTGGAAGCCCAATACCCGGACGTCAGACTGGACCGGCGGTGCATCGACTGGCTCGACGATCAGTTCAACCAGGACGAGGGCCTGCGCCGCTTCCTCGAAGGCGAGGAGTACCAAGTCAGCCAGCGTCTCGCTGAGCTCAGTATGGAGCAGGCTGGGATGGTCAACGGCATACCTGACTTGTTCCGCCGACAGCGAATCCTTCACACGCGGGCCTCCGAGCTGGCACCTCGACGGTGGGATTGGAAGATCTCAGTTGGTGAGAACTACGAACGGGTCGAGGTCACGCCCCGACCCGGCAACGACGCAACCTTCACCGTGCGCGGCAAGTTCGCGTTCACAGCCGACGACACCGCAGCTGCCGCCGTCCAGCAAAGCTGGCTGGACGCGGTTGCATTCGGAGGCTCGGTGACCGTTGAGGAGCGTTTCGTCGAAGACGTGACGGTGGTGCTCCCGGAGGACCTGCAGGCCTTATTTCCTCCCGACTCCGGGCCGGGAACGGTTCAGTTCAGCTCGCCGCAGGCCGAGCTGGCGACCCCAGTACTGCTCCACCTGGTCGCCGAGGACAGCAACGGCAACCAGGTGAGTCGCCTTCCAATCAGCTTTACCACTCACCTCGCCGGCTCCATGGGCGCGACAATCGTCGGCACCGACGTGTCCCGCACGGTGACCGCTCACCTGCAGATGAGCTACCAGATGCCACCAGCCGAGAGGGTAGACGATGGCTGGCAGGCTCTGGTTGGGCAGTTGAAGCTTGGATGGGCGAGTCCGGCCGGACAATTACCGTCGACGCTGCGCCCGATGGCCGAGATAGTCAAGGCATGCGTTGTTGACGGGGCATCGCTGCACGTCTGGTCCGGCAGGCAGCGGTTGGTTCATCTACCAACTCCGATGATGGCCGACTTGGCCAATGTTGCTGACCTCGTCCTGCTGCTCGACGACCTCCAGGAGCACTTAGGGCTGACAGAGCCGATACCAGATGATCTGACAGAAGTAGATGCTCTGACGCTCGCGATGGCCTGGTCGGTTCTGTCGACAGGTCAAGGAAGCTGGCCGAATGCGGTCCTCGAACGAACTGTGACCGCCGACGGCGTCATCGCCTTCATGGAACACCCGCTCTGGTCTGCCGAGCCCGGCGAGCTCGTGCTGACACAGCCTAGTCTCGTCGTCGGCGGCGCCGGCATGCAGCTAGACCTCGGTCCTGTCGAGGTCCGCTTCCCCCGCGTCGTTGTGGAGAATCGAGCTGAAGTCGAGGCTGCAGGCCGCATCGGTGCCTCGGTTGTCGTACGGTTCGTGTCCTCCGACGGTGCGACGCCCGTGGTCAGATCGCTGTCAGCGGACCCGCCAGTCAGGCCCGCGTGACTGAAACTGTCACCTATCGGTCCAGCAGACCCTTGGTCGTGCATCGGACGAGGTTCAGGCCAACATCGGCTAACGCCTCCTCGTCAGCGTGGGGTCTGACTTCCAATCCGAGGTCCGGATTTGTAATCCCTTGGTGTCAGCGCTCGTCGGCGGATGTGGCCCACACGCCATGCCGAAACCCAGCTCCACCACTCCCGACGACCAGCCTCAGCCGGTCCCGGTCGGGTTGCTCCTCCCCCACACCCGCACAGGGCGAACGCACAGCCCGGAAGTGCCGGACTGGCACGGACTATCCCCGAACCATCTCGCCTACCTCATCCGCCGGTATACCGACGCCGGAGATGTAGTCCTCGACCTCGACGCGCACCCCGCCGCCCTGGCCGCGACCACCTACCTGCACCGGATACCAGCCCAACTACTCACCGACCCCCACGGTCTGCGCTTGTGGCCTTCACCTTCCGCAGGTCCGAACTCTGGCGTTCCTCACCCGGCCGATCGGGGTGTCGACCTGATCCTGGCGGTGCTACCCCGGACGACCGAGGGGGACTCCCCCGATGACCCGACGACCGCGATGAGCACCTGGCGGCTACTGCTGCGCCCCGGTGGGTTCCTGATCGCCGGACTCACCACCACACCACCCCCGCCCGGCAGGTTCAGCTACCGCGCGACGGTCATCGCCGCAGCCCGCGCCGCCGGCCTCTTCTACCACCAGCACATACCCGCCCTCCTCGTCCCGCTCCCCGAGCACGAACCGCGCACCACCCCGCAGCGCCCCGACGAAGGCGACGACCGACGGCGGCTGCTCGCTGGCCGGCACCTTCCGACGTTCCGGGACCTGGTCGTGTTCGGGACTACCGCCACCGGTGAGGAGAACGCCCATGCCTGAGCCTCGTCCGTCGCAACGGGCCACCGGCCTGCACAACTCCGAACCGCCGTACCCTGACGGGCCCGATCTGGTGGCCCTGCTCGCCGAGGGCTACCTCGGCACGGTCTGGCTCACCGGCCAACACCCGTCCCGCGACCTACGACGCGGCCGGTACACCCCCGAGTCACTGACCCACCCCGGCAAAATGCTGCCCACCATCGCCCGGTACGCCATCCGCACCTACACCAACCCCGGCGACGTGGTCCTCGACCCCATGGCCGGCATCGGCACCACCGTCATCGAAGCCATGCACCTCGGCCGCCACGGCGTCGGCGTCGAGTACGAAGCCGAATGGGTCGCCAAAGCAGCCGACAACATCCATCACGCCCTCAAAGCTGGTGCGCGAGGTCGGGGCGAGATCTACCACGGAGACTCCACCGCCCTACCGGCCCTGCTGCCGGCCAGCCTGCACGGACAAGTCTCCCTGGTGATCACCTCACCGCCCTACGGGCCGTCCACCCACGGCCACGTCCGCACACCAGGCCCGAGACGCGGACAGGTCCGCAAGATCAACCACCGGTACGGCAGCAGCAACAACCTCGCCTACCGCACCCCCGGCCAACTCGCCGACGGGTTCACCGCGATCCTCACCGGCTGCCGCCAACTCCTGCGGCCCGGCGGACACGTCACCGCCCGCCCCTACCGCCGCCACGGCGAACTCGTCGACATCCCCGGCATGGTCGCCGCCGCAGGCACCAACGCCGGCCTCGAACTCGTCGAGGAGTGCATCGCCCTCATCTGCGGCGTCCGCGACGGCCGGATCATCCCCCGCGCCTCGTTCTTCCAGCAGAAGAACATCCGCGACGCCATCGCCACCGGCGACCCGCAATGGCTCCTGCAACACGAAGACGTGGCAGTCCTTCGCGCGCCGCTGAACTCCGCCCCACACGATGCCGCGAGCTGGTTTGTGCGCAACACGGCGCACGCTAACCAGCTTGATGACTTCACCCAGCAACGCGTGGATCGACGTGCACAGGCGGTGCCCGCCGGAAACGCCAGTCCCGGCGGCAGCGCCATCGATCCCCGGTCCCGCCCGGACCGGGACGATGAAAGGACACCCGATCCGTGCCCGCCCCATCTGCACCCCACGCCAGGGGACGTACGACGCGCCCCCATCGACCGCCGGTGGTCCGACGATCCCCCCAGGCCACACCCCCAGCCCGGCTCACCCACCACGACGGGCCCGCAGTGAACACCCCGGCCGCCGAGTGGCGACCCGACCCCCTCCTGACCATCGACGACGTCGCGGCCTGGCTGGGCAAGCCGAAGAACACCCTCTACGCCTGGCACAGCCGAGGCAAGGGACCACGCGCCATCCGCGTCGGCAACACCCTGCGCTACCGACGCAGCGAGATCGAACGCTGGCTCGACGCCCACACCGACCCGGAGCGCTGAGCCATGGCCCGACCCCCACTACCCATCGGAACCTGGGGCAACATCCGCACCGAGAAGCTCGGCCCCAACCGGTACTGCGCCCGAACCCGATACCGCGACCACGACGGCAAGACCCGCGACGTCGAGGCCACCGACACCACCGGCCCGGCCGCCATCCGAGCGCTGAAGATCAAGTTACGTGACCGGGTGGCCCCCAACGACGACGAGATCACCCGGGAGACGCACGTCAGCACGCTCGCTGCTCTGTGGTTGGAAGAGATCACCGCAGAGGAACGCGTCTCGCCGCAGAGCATCAGCAGGTACGAGATCAGCGTGCGGGTTTCCATCGTGCCCGCCCTGGGTGACCTACGGATCCGGGAGGCAAGCGCGGGCCGCATCGACAAGTTCCTGCGCAAGATCGCCGAGGATCGCCCCTCGGCCGCCAAGAGCGCGAAGGTGGTCCTCGGCCAGATGTTGGCCCTGGCCGTACGTCGCGGCGCGCTCACCACCAACCCCATCCGCGACACCAGCCGCCTACGCAAGCCACGCAAGACCGTCGTCGCCCTCGAACGGGAACAACTCGACGACGTGCGCTCAGCGATCCGGAGATGGCAACAGCCGACCCCTGGCAAGTCAGGCCCTCGCCCGACCAGCGACCTGGCCGACATCGTTGACCTCATGCTCGCCACCGGCGCCCGAATCGGCGAGATCCTGGCGCTGCGGTGGGAAGACCTCGATCTCGCCGTCGAACACCCCGTCCTGACGATCTGCGGCACCATCATCTACGTCAAAGGCCAGGGCTTCTTCCGCCAGGAGTGGACGAAGACCGACGCGGGCTTCCGGTCAGTGGTCCTGCCCCGCTTCGCGGTCGGGATGCTGATGGCCCGCAAGCTCGACGCCGCCGACAACCCGCACGACGCGATCTTCGCCTCCCGACGCGGCACCTGGCTCTCCCCGCCGAACGTCCGCCGACAGTGGCGTGCAGCCCGCGCCGACACCGGCCTCGAATGGGTCACCCCGCACACCTTCCGCAAGACCGTCGCCACCCTGATCGACAGGGAGGCCAACACCGACAGCGCCGCCGCCCAGCTCGGGCACGGAAGCAACGAGATCACCAAGAAGCACTACATCGTCAAGGCCGCCCTCGCCCCGGACAGCTCCGCCATCCTCGAACAGCTCGGCGGAAAGCCAACGTCAGGCGATCCGGAGAACCCCGGCCCTGGCCCGCAACCGACCGCATAGCCGGGCAGCGGCGGCAGCACCACCCGCCCCGTCGAATGTGATCGCCCCACGGCGTTACTGAGGGGTTTACGGGGGGTGGTTCAAAACTACATAGACAAACATCAAGGCCCTGCCCAGCTACATGCTGGTCAGGGCCTTTTTGTGGTGCGCCGCCAGGGACTCGAACCCCGAACCCGCGGATTAAGAGTCCGCTGCTCTGCCAGTTGAGCTAGCGGCGCTCGTTGGCAACGGAGAGAACACTAGCACGGGCCATGAGCGGGGTTCCAATCCGATACCCGGCTCCACTCTTCGGGCGAGCTTAACGGGCAAAAGGCTTCAGATCCCCCCACCGGAGAGCTTCCGGCATCGAGCTGGTGGCCGACATGGGGCACGATGTCCGCCAGGTACGCGAGAACAGAGGTGGGGATGGGCAGGTTCACGCGGGGCGGGGCGATGGCGGGCGCTCTCGTCCTGGCGGCGTCGCTGGCTCTGGCCGGCTGCGGCGGCGACCAGAAGAAGGAAGCCGAGTTCGTCGGCGGCACCGGGGCTTCGCCCAGCGCCGAGGCGGTGACCCCGGCGCAGTCCGGCGGAGCGTCGCCGTCGGCACCGGTGGCGGACGGCCTGGCGGTCAGTCCGGCCGACGGGGCGAAGGGCAGACCGGTCAGCACCGAGATCAGCGCCGACCTCCCGGGCGGCGGGAAGGTCTCCTCGGTCACCCTGACGACGGGTGACGGCAAGCAGGTCGGCGGGAAGCTGCGGCTGGACGGCAGTTCCTGGGTGCCGTCGTCGGCACTGAAGTACGGCACGAAGTACAAGGCCACGGTGATCGGCACCGGTGCCGACGGCCAGCCCCGGCAGGGGGTGAGCACGTTCACCACGATGGCCAAGCCGAGTTCGATGATCGGCTCCGGCCTCTACCTCTTCGACGACCGGACCTACGGCGTGGCCATGCCGGTGGTGGCCGAGTTCAGTCCGGGCATTCCGCAGAAGGACCGGGCAGCCGTCCAGAAGCGGATGTTCGTCAAGACTGATCCGCCGCAGCCGGGTGCCTGGCACTGGGTGTCCAGCGGCACCCAGGCGTACTACCGGGGGCCGGAGTACTGGCAGCCGGGGACGACGCTGAGCGTCCGGATCGCGCTGGCCGGGATTCCGCTGAGCAACGGCCGGTACGGCAACGTGGACCGGTCGGCGACCGCCAAGATCGGGCGGGCCTTCGAGATGAAGGTGGACAACGCCACCAAGCAGATGGAGGTGTTCCAGGGCGGCCAGTTGATCAAGACGTTGCCGGTCAGCCTGGGCAAGAAGAGCACTCCCTCCTCCAGCGGCACCATGGTGGTGATGGAGAAGAAGGAGAAGACCGTCTTCGACACGATGGACGAGCCGGACCCCGCCAACCAGTACCGCACCGAGATCGATTTCGCCCAACGGCTGACCTGGGGCGGCGAGTACATCCACGCGGCACCGTGGTCCGAGGGGGTGCAGGGTCGGCGCAACGTCTCGCACGGCTGCGTCAACGTGTCGATGGCGATGGGCAGGTGGCTCTTCTCCCAGACGAAGGTGGGCGACCCGATCACGGTCAAGGGCACCCCACGCAAGCTCGAAGCGGGCAACGGGTGGACGGCGTGGAGCCTGACCTGGGCGGAGTTCGTCAAGGGCAGCGCGCTGCCGGTTCCACAGGGCGGCTCGGGTCCGCTGGTCTGACCTCCGCTCCGGGTCGACGCAGGTCGCCGACCCGGAGCGGCACGGGCCGGTGACCCATCGTCATCGCACCCCGCTCGGCGGCGTGTTTCAGTTCACCCTTCGCAACCGACGGGCGTGCCGCCGCGTCTGTGAGGGACGATGGGACATCGGGGACCACGACTGTGAGGGAATCATGCGAGTTGTCCAGGACCACCTGACCGGGCGTACCGGTCGCCGCCGGGTGCTCGCGGCGGGGGTCCTCGCCGCGGCGCTGGCCCTCACCTCCGCCTGCACCGGCTCGGGCGGCGACAAGCCGTCGAGCTGGCAGGGCGGCGGCGAGGAGGCCGCGCCGAAGGCCAGCGCGACGATCACCGAACCGAAGGCCGACGCCACCGACGTCCCGGCCTCCACCGGCATCGTCTTCACCGCCAAGGATGCCAAGGACACCACCGTCGCGCTCACCGACGCCGCCGGCAAGGCCGTCGAGGGCAAGCTCGCCGCGGACGGCGCGAGCTGGCTCCCCGACGGCACCCTGGAGTACGGGGAGAAGTACACCGCCACGGTGACGGCGACCGGTGAGGACGGCAAGCCGGCGACGGCCACCAGTGCCTTCACGGTGATGGCCAAGCCGGACAAGCAGGTGCGGGTCACCAGCTTCCTCGGTGACAACCAGGTGGTCGGGGTGGCCATGCCGCTGATCGTGAAGTTCGGTCGGGCCGTGCCGGAGGACTACCGCGACGACGTGCAGCGCCGGATGACGGTCACCAGCACCCCGGCCCAGGAGGGCGTCTGGCACTGGGTCAGCCCCACCGAGGTCCGCTACCGGCCCAAGGAGTTCTGGCAGTCGGGCACCACGGTGTCGTACCAGGTGCGGGCCGGCGGGCTGCCGATGGGCGGCGGCTGGTACGGCCGGTCCGACCTGACGGTGGACGTCAAGGTCGGCCCGTCGGTGGTGATGCAGGTCGACAACAAAACCAAGCGGATGACCGTCACCAAGGACGGCAAGGTCGTCAAGACGATCCCGGTCAGCCTGGGCAAGAAGAGCACCCCGTCGTCCAGCGGGACGATGGTGGTGATCGAGAAGCTCCGCAAGACGGTCTTCGACACGATGGAGGAGCTGGGCCCGGAGGAGGGCTACCGCACCAAGATCGACTATGCCCAGCGGCTCACCTGGGGTGGCGAGTTCATCCACGCCGCCCCCTGGTCGGAGGGTCAGCAGGGCACCACGAACGTGTCGCACGGCTGCGTCAACGTGTCGATGAAGGACGGTGCCTGGCTGTTCGCCAACACCAAGATCGGTGACCCGATCACGGTCAAGGGCACCGAACGCAAGCTCCAGAACGGCAACGGCTGGACCGACTGGAACATGAGCTGGGACCAGTACGTCAAGGGCAGCGCCCTGCCGTACGACCCGGACGCCGGGCAGCCGGACACCGACGCCTCCCCCGACGGGGCCACCGCCACGCCGAGCGCCGAGCCGACGCCCTGACCGACGCCCTGACCGACCGCAGCCGGCCAGCCGGGTCCTGACCGACCGGCCCACGCCGATCTTCCACGACCGGCCCCCGTCATCAGGCGGGGGCCGGTCCGCGTGCGGGGTGTGCTGCCCGCCGGGCCAGCCCCTGGCCCCCTACAACGACTCAGGCCCCCTCGATTGAGGGGGCCTGAGCTGCGGTGGAGCAGATCCACCAACCGGGTGACTGATGGGAATTGAACCCACGACAACCGGGACCACAACCCGGTGCTCTGCCAACTGAGCTACAGCCACCATGCCGTCCGCGCCGGTTTCCCGGGCGGGTGCGGACTAATAATAGCCACACCCGGACGGGGGCCGTCCAGCGGGTTCCGCCGGCCGGCCGGCACCGGCCTAGAGCTGTGCCGCGATCGCCTTCGCCGTCTCGACGTCCGGGCCGGGCAGCGGCACGAACAGGGTGCGCCGGTAGTACTCCAACTCCCGGATGCTCTCCTGGATGTCGGCCAGGGCCCGGTGCGCCAGCCCCTTGCGCGGCTGGCCGAAGTACACCCGGGGGTACCAGCGCCGGCACAGTTCCTTGATCGACGACACGTCGATCATGCGGTAGTGCAGGTGGGCGTCGAGCCGGGTCATGTCCCGGGCGATGAAGCCCCGGTCGGTGGCGATCGAGTTGCCGCACAGCGGCGCGGTACGCGGGTCCTTCACGTGGCTGGTGACGTACTCCAGGACCAGGTCCTCAGCCTCGGCGAGGGTGACGGTGGAGCGGCGCACCTCCTCGGTGAGACCCGATTTGGCGTGCATGGTGCGGACGACCTCCGGCATCGCCTCCAGGGCCGCCTCGTCGGCGTGGATGACCACGTCCACACCCTCACCCAGCACGTTGAGGTCGGGGTCGGTGACCAGTGCGGCCACCTCGATCAGCTTGTCGCTACCGAGGTCGAGCCCGGTCATCTCACAGTCGATCCAGACGAGAAGGTCAGCCACCGGGACAGACTACGCGCAGCCCAGGTGCCCGCGCCTCGGCACTGTCGCGGGGTGGGACCGCTAGGGTTTCCCCGTGCCCGCCGAATCCGTCGCTTCCCCCGTCAACGCCCCGGAGGACCAGCGGAGCCGTACGGCCCGCCGGGTCGTCACGGTGGTGGCGTTGGCGGCCGTGCTGCCGGCGCTCTACCTGCCGGGCCTGGTGCACGACTTCTTCGACCTGAAGATCTACATGCGGGCGATGGACTGGTGGGCGTCCGGGCATCCGCTCTACGACTACGTGCAGCCCGACCGGGTGCAGGGTGAGCTGTACTTCACGTACCCGCCGTTCAGTGCCCTGCTGTTGCGGCCGTTCGGGGTGCTGCCGCTGGGCCTGACGATCGTCATCTTCACCGCGCTGACCTGCGTCGCCGTCGTGGTCACCACCCGCTGGCTGGTGCTGCCGGTGATCGAGCGGCACGGTCTGCACCGGACGTTCGCGCTCACCGTGGCGGTGCTGCTGGTCTTCGCGGTGGAGAGCACCCGGGAGACGATCACCTTCGGTCAGATCAACATGCTGCTGGTGGTGCTGATCCTGGCCGACCTGCTCTTCGCCGTACCGCAGGCGCGACGGTGGGCCGGGGTGGGCGTCGGGCTGGCCACGGCGCTCAAGCTCTTTCCGGGCATCTTCATCGTCTACCTGCTGGTGACCCGGCGCTGGCGGGCGGCCGTGGTGGCGAGTGTCACGGCGGCGGCAGCGACGCTGCTGGCCGCCGCGGTGGCCCCCCGCGACTCGTGGCGGTTCTGGACCCACGAGTTGTGGGCCACCGACCGGGTCGGGCGCACCGACTACACCGGCAACCAGTCGCTGTTCGGGCTGCTCAGCCGGATCGACGCGCCGCAGGAGCCGAACCGGCTGCTCTGGCTGGTGCTGGTCGTGGCGATCCTCGGGTACGGGCTGTGGCGGGCGGCCCGGGCCGCCGCGGCCGGCGACTGGTTGACCGGGCTCACCCTCACCGGACTGGTCGGCGGACTGGTCAGCCCGATCACCTGGACCCACCACATCTACTGGTTCATTCCGGCGGTGGTGGTGCTGGTGGACGCCGCGCTCGACGCCGACCGGGAGACCGAGGCGGGGGCGCGACGCCGTCGCCGGCTGCTCGCCCTCGCCACCGGCACCGGCCTGGTGATCGTCTACGGGGTGGTCTCGTTCTACGACTGGGGGGTGGCGCCGGCCCGCACGGACACCCCCTGGGAGTTCCTGCTGCGCAACGCGTACGTGCTGCTGGCGCTGCTGCTGCTGGTGCTGCTGCCGATCCGACGGGAGCGGCGGTCGACCGGTCGACCGACCCCATAAAGGGACAGATATTCCACTATCCGACTTTTAGCGGTAATCTGGTGTCAGCCAGTCATGGCTCGCAGCGCACCGATCCCCCGGTGAAGACGGCCCTCCGCGTCGGCAGCGCGGAGGGCCGTCACCGCGTCCACGCCCGTCCGACGCCACCGCGTCCACGCCCGTCCGACGCCACCGCGTCCACGCCCGTCCGACGCCACCGCACGACGCGTCCGGCCCGCCGGACAGGTCCGACGGGCCGGTGCGCGGTGGAACGGGTCAGGACTTCGGCGTCGGCTCCCGCCGGGTCCGGGCGAAGGCCAACCCGCCGAGGGCCAGCCCACCGAGCCCCGCCAGCAGACCGACGACACCCAGCACGACCGCCGTCGAACCCGAGTCGTCGTCATCGTCGTCGTCCTTCGCGGCCGGCGCACCCGCCGCCGGGGCCGCCGAGGGCGACCCGGCCGCCGCGGTCAGGGTCAGCACCGGCGCCGGGTTCTCCGGCTCCTCCGCGCCCGGCGTGGGCTCCTCGATCCAGCGCGACACGTTGCCGTCGGAGTAGGTCTGGAGCGTCTTGAGGACCATCTTGTCCACCTGCGGCAGCGGACCCAACGAGATCGGGAACTCCTGGAACTCGCCAGGCTTGACGCCCCCACCGGCGGCGGCCGTCCAGGTCAGCTTGGACACCGCCTCGGTGAGCTGGCTGCCGTGCACCTCGATCGGCGGGTCCACCTTGCGCTTCTCCACCGCCACCGTCCACCCGGGCACCGGCATCGTGGAGACCGAGCCGACCGGGGCGTTCTCCGGCAGGTTCACCTCGATCTTGACGGTGGAGGCGGTGTCGCTCTCGTTGGGCACCCGGATGGCGAACCGGCCGTAGCCGCCCTGGGTCGCCTCCTTCGGGTTGACCGTGACGTGCGCCGCGGCCGGCCCGGTGAAGCCGAGCACCGTGGCGGTGATGGCGGCGAGGGTGAGCGCGGCGGCGGATGCGGAGCGCCGGATACGGATCATCGGGGACGGGCCCTTCCTTACTTGATCGGCACGGTGGCGGTCACCGTAGCCTGGTCGATGTCGGACGTACGGACCGTGAAACGCAGTTGCCACTGGCCCGCCGACGGGAAGCTGAACTCCCCCGTCGCGTGGTTGTCGGTGAGCTTGAGCAGCGGAATGTCGATCGGTTCCACCCCGGCCGAGGGCAACGCGGCGGTGGCCTTCCACTCCACCACCGGCTGCGGGCGGTTGTCCGGCGTGTAGGCGTACAGGTGCATCGAGTTGTTGCCCCGCTCGGCCGGGTCCAGCTCCACCTGGAGCGAGAAGAGCGGGCTGGTCAGCGTGGTCGAGTAGTAGCCGGCGTCGGCGCCGGATCCACCGTCGACGGCGGTCCGGGCCGGCGGGGTCTGCACCAGGGTCGCCGTGACGCCGAGGATCACCGCGGTGATCGCCAACTCCACCCACACCGCGCGCCGCACCGGCACCGGCCGGGCCGCCGCGGTCCGCCGTCGCACCAACTGTCGGGAGTACGCGGCCACCCCCACCACCAGCGCGAACAGCCCGATCTTGGCGAGCAGCAGCCGGCCGTACGTGGTGCCGGTGAGGGCCGCGACGGTGCCCACCTCGATCAGCCCCTGCACGACGCCGGCCAGCAGCAACGCCGCCACCGCCAGCGCCGCCCAGCGGGACCAGATCGGCAGGATCGCCCCCAGCTCCCGCTCGTCGGCCCGGCGCAGCAGGAACCCGGCCAGCATCACCAGCCCGCCCAACCAGACCGCCATGCTGCCCAGGTGCACCGCGTCGACGAGCACCGACACCGCCGGCGCCGGGGAGGCAGCCGGGTGCCCGGCCAACGGCCAGGTGAACAACCCGGCCACCCCCAGCCCGGTCAGGATGATCCCGTCGGTACGCCCCACCGGCCCCCGGGTCAGCGGCCGGAGCAGGAACACCGCCGCCGCCAGCAGGCCCAGCCGGATCAGGTGTGCGGTGCCGTACCCGCTGCCCAGCACCTCGGACAGGCCCTCCCCGGTGACGTCGAACAACCCCCCACCGGCGGTGTACGGCACCTGCATCCACACCTCGGCCACCGTCGCGACGGCGAGCAGCCCCACCCCGGACCAGAGCAGCCGGGCAGGCCCCCGCCGGGACAGCCGCAGCGGCCAGAGCGCGGCCAGCACCAGCGCCGGACCCACCACCAGCAGCAGACCGCCGTACCCCAGGTATTTCGTCACCTTCACGCCGACCCCGACCACCGGGTCGGCCCGGCTGTCCGAGCCGGCGTCGGTCGGTGGCGTCGACGGCGCCCCCACCGAGTAGGTGAACGCACCGGACACCGGGTGGCTGTCGGCGGAGATCACCCGGTAGCTGACCAGGTAGGTGCCCTGCGGTCCGGCCGGGTCCACCCCGATCGTCACCACCGAGCCCTCGAAGCGGGGTTCGCCCCGATCCGCCCGGGAACCGTCCGGGGCGATGACCCGCACCTTGTCGGGCACCTTGCGGACCGACTCGCTGAACGTCAGCACCACCTCCGACGGGGCGCTCGGCACCACCGCCGAAGCCACCGGGCTGCTGCTGGACAACACGGCGTGGGCGCTCGCCGGCCCGGCCGGGGCGAGCAACAGGGCGACGAGGGTGATCAGCAGGCCGGCGGCGGCACCCGCGCGGGCCAACCAGCGACGATCGACGGCGTTCATCCCGCCATGCTCGCTGACCGGAGGCCGATACGCCCACCCGGCCACCCCACGACGGCACGGCGCGTCCACGGCGGCCGGGGCGCCTGCCGTAGGTGGTGGGACGTCATGAACGGGTAGTCGTTCGGCGGTGGGGAAAAGTTCCCGGCGTGAGCGGGACCATTCAAAGGGTCGAAGGACCCTGCCCCTCCCCGCCACGCCGCGTAGCGTGGCTAGTCGTGATCCCCGCCCACCGCGCCCCCTCCACCACCACCGGTGACGGCCCGCTGACCGGCCACTGGCCACCGGCGACCCGGCGACCACCCACCCCGGGGAACCCACCGACCGGGCGGTACGACCAATGGGCGTGACCGCAGCGCGTACCCCCGCCGGCCGTTGGCCCGTCGTCCGGCCCTGGCTCGGCCTCGCCGCCCGGCTCGGCCTGGCCGCCGTCTGGCTGTTCGCCGGTGGGGCCAAGGTCGGTGACCTGGCCGCCTCCGGACGGGCCGTCAACGCGTACCAGGTGATGCCCTACCAGGTGGCGACGGCGATCGGGGCCGCGCTGCCGTTCGTGGAGCTGGCGCTGGGCCTGCTCCTGCTCGCCGGGCTGGCGACCCGGCTGAGCGCCGGGATCTCCGCCGCGCTGCTGGTGGTCTTCATCGCCGGCATCGCCTCGGCCTGGGCGCGCGGCCTGGCCATCGACTGCGGGTGCTTCGGCAGCGGCGGGCAGCTCGCCGCCGGCCAGGCCCCGAGCTACCTCCCGGAGATCCTCCGGGACCTGGGATTCCTGGCGCTGGCCGGATTCCTGCTGATCTGGCCCCGTAGCCCGTACTCGGTGGACGGCTGGCTCGCGGGCGACCCACCCGTGGAGGAGGACGACGATGAGTAGTCGCAAGGAACGCAACCAGGCCGCGCGGGTCGTCCGCGAGCAGCTCGCCCGCGAGAAGCGCCGCAAGCGGACCCTCTGGACCTCCGCCGGCGCGGTGGTGCTGCTGGTGATCGCCGGCCTGATCGGGTGGAGCGTCTACTCCAGCCAGAAGTCGGACACCTTCACCGCACCGCCCGGGGCGAACGACGCCGGCACCGGCGTCGTGCTCGGCACCGGGCCCGTCACCATCGACCTCTACGAGGACTACCTCTGCCCGGTCTGCAAGGAGTTCCAGCAGACCAGCGGGGAGACCATCAACCAGTTGGTCTCCTCCGGCAAGGCCAAGGTGGTCTTCCACCCGGTCGCCTACCTCAACCGGTTCTCCACCACCGAATACTCCACCCGCTCCTCGGCCGCGTCCGGCTGCGCCGCCAAGGGCGGCAAGTTCAAGGAGTTCACCGACGCGCTCTTCGCCCAGCAGCCGCCGGAGGGCAGCGCCGGGCTGAGCAACGACCAGTTGATCGACATCGGCGCGGGCGTCGGGCTCGACAAGGACGACTTCGGTTCCTGCGTCAAGGACGGCACGTACACGGCGTGGACCGAACACGTCACCGAAGACGCCAGCAAGGACGGAGTCACCGGCACCCCGACCCTCAAGGTGAACGGCACCGCCGTGTCCGACCGCAGCCCGGCCGGCATCACCGCAGCGGTGGAGGCGGCCGGCAAGTGACCCCGGCACCCCTGCGGCGGGCCGTCCTGCTGCTCGCCGCCGTACTGTTCGGCCTGCTCGGCTGCGCCGCACCGGCGTACGCGCACGGGGCGGACGCCCCCGACGGCACCGACTACCGCACCACGGTGACGGGGATCACCCCGGCCCGGTCGGGGCTGACCGCGCGGGCCGTCGAGGCGGGTGCCCGGCTGGAACTGGTCAACCACTCCGACCGGGACGTCGAGGTGATCGGCTACTCCGGGGAGCCGTACCTGCGGGTCGGGCCGGGCGGGGTGTACGAGAACGTCCGCTCCCCCGCCACGTACCTCAACCGCACCCTGGCCGGGGACACCGCGCTGCCCGCCACCGCCGACCCGGCCGCCGCCCCGCAGTGGCGTCGGATCGGCGACGACAGGCGGGTCCGCTGGCACGACCAGCGGGCCCTGTGGCGGGAGACCGGGGTGCCCGCCCCGGTGGCCGCCGACCCGGGCCGGGAGCACCGGGTCCGCGACTGGACGGTGCCGTTGCGCGACGGCGACGAACCGGTCGAGCTGCGCGGCACCCTCGACTGGGTGCCGCCGCCGGACCCGTACCCGTGGTGGGTGGCCGCCACCCTCGGCGTCCTGCTGGTCGGCGCGGCGGGGCTGCTGCCGGCCGGCACCGGCGCGGGGACCCGGGCGCTGCGCGGCGTCGGCGCGGTGCTCGCCCTCGGTGGTGCCGCCGCCGTCGCCCTGGTGCTGGGCCGGGAGCTGGACGCCGGGGCGCAGGGCGTCGGCGGGGTGCTGCTCGGGCTGGCCGCCGGGCAGCTCTGGCCGCTGCTGACCGGGCTGGGTGCGGTGGCCGCCGGGGGGTGGGCGTTGGCCCGCCGGCCCGCCGCCGACTTCGTGCTCGCGCTGGCCGGGGCGTGCCTCACCCTTGTCGTCGGCGTCGCCAACCTGACCGTGCTGTCCCGCGCCGTCGCCCCCGCGCCCTGGTCCGGCGGCGTCGCGCGGGTGCTGCTGACCGGGGTGCTGGTCGCCGGGGTCGGCGCGGTCGCCGCCGGCCTGCTCCGGCTGCACGCCGCCACCCGCGCCGCCGCGCCCCGACCCGCCGCCGACCCGGCCCGGACCTGACCGGCGACCCGGGGTGCCCCGTCGCCGTCCGGCCCGGGACCCGAGCCGCCGCCGGTGGGCCCCGCCGGCCGGCACCGAACCCGCCCCCACCGCAGCGCGGGGGGATCGCCTGTCGGCGCTGGTCAGCCGATCGGTCGGGGGTGGAAGCCGTAGGGCAGTTCCAGGCGGTGGCGGGAGAGCAGCTCCGCGTCGGCGAGCAGGTCGGCGGTGGGGGCGTCGGCGACGATCCGGCCGGCGTCCAGGATGACCGCCCGCTCGCACAGCTCCGCCGCGTAGGGCAGGTCGTGGGTGACCATCAGCAGGGTCACCGGCAGGGCACGCAGGATCCCGGCCAGCTCCCGGCGGGCCGCCGGATCCAGGTTGGACGACGGCTCGTCGAGGACCAGGATCTCCGGGCGCATCGCCAGCACGGTGGCCACCGCCACCCGACGACGCTGCCCGAACGACAGGTGGTGCGGTGCCCGGTCCCGGTGCTCGGCCATCCCCACCGCGGTCAGCGCCTCATCCACCCGCGCGGCCAGCTCGGCCCCGCGCAACCCCAGGTTGGCCGGGCCGAACGCCACGTCCTCGGCCACCGTGGGCAGGAAGAGCTGATCGTCCGGGTCCTGGAAGACGATGCCCACCCGGCGACGGATCTCGGCCAGGGTGTCCCGGTCCCGGGACACCGTCAGCCCACCCACGCTCACCACCCCCTCGGTCGGGGTGAGGATGCCGTTGAGGTGCAGCACCAGCGTGGTCTTGCCGGCGCCGTTCGGGCCGAGCAGGGCCACCCGCCCACCGCGCGGCACGGCCAGGTCCACCCCGGCCAGGGCGACGTGACCGTCCGGGTACGCGTACCGGACGCCACGGACGTCGAGGGAGACAGCGGTCTGCACGTACCCGATCATGTCAGGACGACGGCGGTGGCGGCGATCGTCACCGCCACCAGCGGCACCGTGGCCGCCGCCACCCACTGCCCGGCGGTCGCCGCGCCGGACCCCTGCCAGACCGCCGGCATCCGCCCCGTGTAGCCCCGGGAGAGCATCGCCAGGTAGACCCGCTCACCACGTTCGAAGGCCCGCAGGAACAACGCGCCCACCCCGGCGGCGAAGCCGCGCAACTGCCACAGGAAACGCGGGTCGTCGCCCCGGGAGATCCGGGCCACCCGCATCCGGCGGGCCTCACCGACCAGCACGTCGAGGTAGCGCAGCATGAACGTGGCGATCTGGGTGATGATCTGCGGGCAGCGCAGCCGGTCCAGGCCGACGATCAGGTCCCGGGTGGTGGTCGTGGCGGCCAGCAGCAGCGACGCGAGCACCCCCAGGGTGCCCTTGGCGACGATGTTCCACGCCCCGTGCAGGCCGTCCACCGACAGGCTCAACCCAACGAACTCCGTGCGCGCGCCCGCCCCGAGGAACGGCAGGGCGACCGCGAACAGCACGAACGGCACCTCGATCGTGGCGCGCAGCAGCAGCCAGCGCGGGCCGACCCGGGCCAGTGCGGCGACGACGGCGACCAGCACGGCGTACCCGCCGAAGGCCCAGAACGCCTCGCGCGGGGTGGCCACCACGGCGATGGTGAACAGCACCATCGCGGCGATCTTCACCTCGGGCGCCAGCCGGTGCACCGGGGAGGGGGTGTCCCGGTAGAGCACGTGCGCGTGTCCGGCACCCACGTCGTACCGCCCGGTCAGCCGGCGGTGCCGGCGGGCTGCCGGTCGTCACGCGCGCCGCCGTCGGTGCCGGCCGGCTGACCGTCACCGCCGGCCGGGCGGCGACCACGCAGCAGCCAGAACAGGCCACCACCGACGGCGAAGGTGAGCAGCACCCCGACCACCCCGGACAGGCCCGTGGAGAGGAAGCCGTTGTCCACGCCCCGGATGCCGTAGTCGGCCAGCGGGCTGTCGGCCAGCTCATGGTCCTTCGCCTGCCGGGCCGGGCAGGAACCGCCGGTGATCTCGTCGTCGGCGTTCACCGTGCAGCCCTTGAGCAGCGACGAGTCCAGACCGTCGGGGTGCGACGAGGCGTAGTTGCTGACCACCCCGGCCAACACCAGGGCGACCAGCAGGCCGACCGCCACGAAACCCCAGGAACGCTTCCTCACCGGGCACCTCCGACAGCCGGGACAGGGGCCGGCACGGTCGCCGGCTTCAGCGCGCGCAACGCGTACACCAGATCGGGTCGGACCTTGGCCACGGTGGCGACCGTGGTCGCGGTGATCAGCCCCTCGCCGATGCCGATCAGCAGGTGGACCCCGGCCATCGTGCCGGCCAGGCCGGTCAGGTTGCCGCCCAGGTCGGTGGTGCCGCCGAGCCAGTACTGCACGACGAACCCCTGGGAGGCGACGACCACGCTGACCAACGCCGAGACGAAGGCGGTCACCGCCAGGCCGGTGGGGGTGCGGGGCAGCACCCGCAGCAGGCCGGCGATCAGCAGGTACGCCGCCGCGGTGCCGAGCAGCGCCATGTTGGTGATGTTCAGGCCGAGCATCGCGACGCCGCCGTCGCCGAAGACCAGGGCCTGCACGATCAGCACCACCGACACGCAGAGCGCGCCGACCCAGGGGCCGACCAGCAGGGCGGCGAGCGCGCCGCCGAGCAGGTGACCGGAGACCCCGGCCGTGAAGATCGGGAAGTTGAGCATCTGCACGGCGAAGATGAACGCGGCGACCAGGCCGGCCATCGGCGCGAGCCGGTCGTCCAGGTCACGTCGGCCGCGCAGCACGCAGAAGGTCAGGGCGGCCAGCGCGACGGCCGCGAAGACGCCCGCGACGGGACCGTTGATGATCCCGTTCGAGATGTGCATCGCCAGGGTTTCCACATGACCTCCAGTCGGCCGGCGTGCCCAGCCTATTTCCCGCTGGCTGTTGTTGCCAAGATGCGGCAACAAGGCACTGCGTCGTTCACCACCGGGCCATCGCCCGGCCGCCCGGGCCCCGCCCACGCGGGTGGAACACCGGACCATGCGGGTCGTCCCGAAGAACCGGCTTCCGCACGCCCGCCGGGTGCACCGGCCGGCCCGGAGCACCAGCCGGCCCGAACGGCCCAGGGGACCGCCACCACGTCCCGGGCGCCCCGGCGGGGATCAGCCGGCACGTCACCCCCCGACGGTAGGGTCGTCGCCATGACCGCGCCCGACCGGCTCGCCCCCGGCGACCCCGCCCCCGACTTCACCCTCCCCACCGACACCGGGGAGACGCTCGCCCTGGCCGCGCTGCGCGGTCGCCGGGTCATCCTGTACGCCTACCCGGCCGCGATGACCCCCGGCTGCACCAAACAGGCCTGTGACTTCCGTGACTCGCTCGCCTCGCTCCAGGCCGCCGGTTACGAGGTGGTCGGCATCTCCCCCGACCAGCCCGCCAAGCTGGCGAAGTTCCGCGAGCGCGACGCCATCACCTTCCCGCTGGTCGCCGACGTCGACAAGGCGGTGCTCACCGCGTACGGCGCCTTCGGCGAGAAGCAGTCCTACGGCCGTACGGTGACCGGGGTGATCCGGTCCACCTTCGTCATCGACCCGGACGGAAAGATCGAGCACGCGTTCTACAACGTCAAGGCGACCGGCCACGTCGCCAAGCTGCGCCGCGACCTCGGCCTCGACTGAACGCGTCACACCTCGTCGCTACTGTGCGCGCATGACCCGATACAGGTACACGCCGGAGATGCTCGCCCAGGCGGCGGCGCAGTCCCGCAGCATCGCCGACGTCCTGCGCGTTCTCGGGGTCCGGTTCAGCGGTGGTTCACACGCGCACATCAGTCGTCAGCTCAAGCGGCTGGGCATCGACACCTCGCACTTCACCCGCCGTCCGGGCGGGGGTGGCCGACCGTCCGGGCGGCGTACCCCGTCGGTCCAGGTGTTGCGGCCACTGCCGGCGGGTTCCCGACGGGTGCCGGGCGCCCGCCTGAAGGCTGCGCTGCGTGACATCGGCGTTCCCGACGAGTGCGAGGGGTGCGGCACCAACCCCGTCTGGCAGGGGCGGCCGCTGACCCTGCACGTCGACCACCTCAGCGGCGACTTCCTCGACAACCGGCCGCCGAACCTACGGCTGCTCTGCCCGAACTGTCACAGCCAGACCCCGACCTACGCCGGGCGTCACCGGTCCGGCGGCGGAGCCCGCCAGTCCGGTGCGGTGCCCGACGTCGCCGTCCCGCCGCCGGCCGCGTACCGTCCACCAGCCCCGGCACCTGTCGACGCGGAGCGGGTCGCGGAGGTGATCCGACAGGTCGAGGCGGGTGTCATCGGGCCGAGCGAGGCGGCCCGGCGGATCGGCTGCCACCGCAACCACGTCACCCGGCTCCGCCACCGGCTCGCCACCACCGGCACCGCCGCCGCCCCGCTCCGACCGCGCAGCGGCTCGCCGCACCAGGAAACCGTCCTCCGGTACGCACTGGCCCGTCCCGATCTGGGACCACGGAAACTCGCCGCGTTCATCCGCGAGGCGACCGGCGACACCTACGTCGTCAGTCACGGGACGGTATCGAACATCCTGCGCCGGGCCGGGCTCTCCACCGTTTCCGCGCGACGCTCTAAACTCTGACGCGAGCGGGAGTGGCGGAATGGCAGACGCGGTAGGTTTAGGTCCTATTGTCCGAAAGGACGTGGGGGTTCAAGTCCCCCCTCCCGCACCACACGACCCTGTCGGGAGGGTCACGATCGCGGGCGCACGACGCGTCGGCGCAGCAGGATCGACAGGGTGAGCCTGCGTTTCGTCCTCGACCCCGATCTCACCCCCGCCCTGCGCGAGCAGATCGTCGACCTGTGGGTCGAGGTCACCAACGCCGGCGGTGCGGTCGGCTTCGTCGCCCCGGTCACCACCGCCGACGTACGCCCCGTCGCCGAGGCGACCTTCGCCGCCGTCACCGACGGTCCGGACCGGATGCTGGTCGGCTACGAGAGTGACCGACCGGTCGCGGTGTTGTTCCTCGCCGACAACCGGTTCGGCTTGAAGGCGCACTGGGGCATCCTCAAGCGGGTGATGGTGCACCCGGCCACCCAGGGGCGCGGCCACGGGCAGGCCCTGATGCGGGAGGCCGCCCGGCGCGCGCCCGAGCTGGGTTGGCGGGCGCTGCACGTGACGGTGCGCGGCGGGCTGGGCCTGGAGAGGTTCTACGACCGGCTCGGTTACCGCGAGGTGGGCCGGCTGCCGGGCGCGCTGCGGGTGGCAGCCGACGACGACCGGGACGAGATCCTCATGTGGCGGGACCTGGACACCCCGGACTGACCGTCCGACGGACCGCGCTCGACCGCCGCCGGGTCGACCCGGCGGCGTCCGGCCCCGCTCCCGACGGACGGGCCGCTCCGGCGACCGGGCGACGCGCGGCTGGTCCCGCCGAGCCGAGGCGGGCAGCGGCGGTGGAGGACCGGCGGGAGTCAGCCCCGGGACGTGCAGTCGACCGGCCGGCCCGCGCCCGGCTCCGCCTTCGACGCGGCGAGCGCGGGCGGGTCGCTGACCTGCGGTGCACCTGGTGAACTGGCGGAGGCGACCGCCGACGGGCTGGCGGTGGCCCGGGTCGGGCTGGCGGCGGGGCTCGGGGAGGACGGCCGGCTGGTCGGGTTCTTCCGCGCGGCGGGGGCGCTGCCGCCGTACATCTTCACGGTGCTGCGCTGGACCCGGCCGGGGGACATGGTGACGCCGCTGGCGGTGACGCGGTGGCCGTACACATCGGTGACCCGGACGGCGTACGGGCCGGGACCGGCACCCGAGTCGATCTGCCAGTAGTTGTAGTCCTGCCGGGCGGCGGTACGCCAAGCGCCGGAGCCCTGGCGTACCTCGACGGCGCGCAGCGGGTTGCCGTGCTCGGCGACCAGCACCGCGAACCAGTACTGCGACGCGCCCTCCTTGATCCGGAAGGTCAGCGGGCCGGACAGTGGCGGGTCGACGGCCGCGCGGTAGCTGACGTTGACGATGCCCTGCACCGGGTCGGCGATCCGGGCGAACGCCTCGCGGGAGAGGTCGACGTGCCCGGGGGCGCACTCCGGGCACTGGTCCATGATCAGGACCCGGACGGTGCCCCGCGGGCCGGTGACGTCGAGGTACCCGCCGCAGGCCGCGCCGGAGCTGTACTCGGTGGGGCCGAGGGCCACGTACATCCGGTCGGCCGGGGCGGACGGGTAGGAGCAGTTCCCGCCGGCCCCCTTCGAGTCGTAGAAGGTGGCTTTCCCCTTGTGGACCGTACTACCGGTGGGTGGGGCCGCCAGTGCCAGCCGCCCGGCGGCCACCGGCCCGGCACCGGCCAGCGCGACCGGCGGGGCGGCGCAGGCGGGGGCGGCTCCGGAGCGCAGCGCGAGGCTCAGCCCGAGCACGGTGGCGAGCGCGGCGACGCCACCGGCGGCCAGCCAGCGGCGGCGTCCGCCACCCTGGGCGCGGCGACGCCCCGGCCCGGGACGCGCGGCGGGGGCGCGACCGCCCGGCCCGGGGTCGGGTTGCTGGGACACGCTGCCATCGGTCACGCCGACCGATGCTGCCGCAGGCGACGACCCGGGGACAAGCGGGCTAAGCGAAAGCTAAGCCGGTCAGCCGATCCGGTTACGGTGGAGGCCCGACGCGATCACGGTGAGCGACTGCAGCGGTTCGGCGGTCTCCGGCCGGGTACGCAGCAGGTCCTCCAGGCGGACCCGCCAGCGGCCGGCTTCGACGGCGGCGGCCTCGGGCGTGGTCCGGGCCCATGGCAGCAGCCGCCGCCGGGTGTCCTGGAGGGAGCCGGCGTGGTCGGGGCCGAGCAGTTCACCGAGTTCGGCGCGCAGCCAGTCGAAGAGTTCGTCGTCGGGGACGCTCGCGACGATCAGGCGGGCCATGTCCCAGGCCACGCGGGGGTGGTGGAGAACCTGCATGCCGACTCCTCCGTCGATGGTGGCGATTCGGCAATCATCGATCCGGCACCGTACCGGGGGCAACACCCCGGCCGGCGGAGTACGGCTCGGCCGTCCGGCACCGGTCGGGCACGGCGGCCCGCCCCACCCGGGTCCACGCCGGTCGCCCCGGCTCCGCGGGGCGGGCCGCTCACCAGGCGACACCGATGCCGTCGCCGGGGTACCAGTGGTCGAGCGGGGTCTCGCGGTAGGCGAGGAACCGGCGGCCGGTGCGTTCGGCGTGTTCGGCGAGCACCCCGGTGGTGGTGACGTTGTCGGTGAGCAGGATCGCGCCGGGGGCCAGCTTCGGCTCGACGGCGTCGAACTCGCGGCGTTCGTGGTCGTGGCTGTGGTCGCTGTCGTGCAGGAACAGGTCGACCGGCCGCTCCAGGGCGGCGATCGCGGTGACCGAGTCGCCGACCACCAGGTCGATCACGTCGGCCCAGGGTGCGCTGCGGGCCAGGTAGCCGGCCTCCGGGTTGACGTCCAGCGAGGTGAGCCGGCCGGGGTGCCCCTCGGCGGCGTTGCGCAGCAGGGCGGCGGCGAGGACGCAGCTACCCAACCCCTTGTCGGTGCCGGTCTCGACGACGTGGGTGGGCCGGGTGGCCCGGACGATCGCGTACCAGCCGATCCGGCGCGCGTAGCGGACCCGGCGGTCGGCCAGGCCGCGTCGGGCGGACCGGGCGGTGGCCTGTTCGATGTGCCGGCGCAGCGTCGCGTCGCCGGTGATCTCGGCGAGGTGGCCCCGGACCCGGGCCACCGGGACGTCGCAGACCACGCTGACGAACCAGGTCAGGTGCTCCCGGCTGAGCCGGGTCAGTTCGTAGGTGTAGTTGTGGTGCTCCCGGGAGGTGGCCAGCCAGCGGGCCGAGGTGCGCAGCACCTTCGCGTCGTACCTGGCGACCCTGGCGAGCCGCCCGGGGAAGGCGGCCACCGGTGCCAGCGGGGTGCGGGCGATGGCCCGGCGCAGTCTCGTCGCATCCACGGCGCGGTTTCTATCAGCCGCAGGTGACGGGCGGCTGAACGTCCAGCGTACGGCGGCTTTTCGGGCCTCGGGCCGTCGGGCGAACGTGGGCTGCCGTACTGGGTGGCGGCTCAGTAACATGCGGCCGTGCCAGCAGGTGAGAACGTTTCGGAACCCGCTCCGACCCGGTCCGACGACGCCCCGGGGTCGCCGCCGAAGCGCCGACGGGGCTGGCGGATCGCACTGATCGTGCTGCTGGCCCTGGCCCTGCTGGGGGCGGGTGGCGTCGGCGCGGGCGCGCTCTATCTGCGCTCGGTCGACAAGGACGTCGAGCGGGTGGACGCCTTCACCGGGGTGCCGACGCAGAACCGACCGCCGGTGGTGGCCCGGGACGCCATGAACATCATGGTCCTGGGCAGCGACTCCCGGGACCCGGAACGGACCGAGGGGTCCCGCACCGACACGATCATCCTGGCCCACCTGCCGAAGGACCGGAAGAGCGCCCAGCTCGTCTCGATCCCCCGGGACACCTGGGTCCGCGTACCCCGGTCGGCGGACGGCCGACACGGCGGCCGGACCGCGAAGATCAACGCGGCGTACGCCTGGGGTGGGATTCCGCTGATGGTGCAGACCGTCGAGGAGTTCACCCGGGTGCACGTCGACCACGTGGCGGTGGTCGACTTCGCCGGCTTCCAGGAGATCATCGACGCGCTGGGCGGGGTCGACATCACCGTCGACCACCGGTTCACCTCGATCCACCCGCCGCTGCGCACCTTCCCCGCCGGGCGGCAGACGATGGACGGGGCGACAGCGCTGGACTACTCCCGGCAGCGCAAGCAGTTCCCGGACGGCGACTTCGCCCGGATCCGGCACCAGCAGCAGGTGATCCGGGCGATCCTCGACAAGGCGGCCACCGGCGGCATCCTGACCAGTCCGGGGAAGCTCAACGACTTCGTCCGGGCCGCCTCGTCGTCGGTCTCCGTCGACCGGGAGATGTCGCTGCTGGACCTGGCGACCGAGCTGCGCGGCCTGCGCGGCGGCAACCTCACCTTCGTCACCAGCCCGTCGCGGGGCACCGGCCGGGTGGGCACCGAGAGCGTGGTCTTCGCCGACGAGCAGAAGTCCGAGGCGTTCTACGACGCGGTCCGCCGGGACGCCACCGCCGAGATCGTCCGCGCCGCCCGCTGAGGCGGACGGCGACCACCGGCCCCGACGGCAGGCACCCGCGTCCCGGCGGCCCGGACGACGATCGCCTGTCCGGGCGGCGTCGGGCGGGGGCGGGCGGTGGTTGCTCCTGAAATATTTCATGCATAGAGTCGCGGCATGAATGACGGAGCCGTCGCCGCGCCGCCGGACCGGCTGCTCGACCTGTTCCACGGGGTCCGGCTCACCCCCACCCAACGGCGCATCGCGCACTGCCTCGTGCAGCACGCCGCCACCGTGGCCTACCTGTCGGCGGCCGAGGTGGCGGAGCTTGCCGGGGTCAGCCAGCCGTCGGTGACCCGGTTCGCCGTGGCGCTGGGCCACGACGGCTACCCGGCGCTGCGCCGCCGGCTGCGCGAGCTGACCGCCGCCGGGCCCGACGGTCGCCCCGACGACGGCAACGAACTGCAACTCGCGGTACGCGCCGAGATGGCCAACCTGGACCGGCTGGCCGGCGAGCTGGCCGACCGGGACAGGATCGCCACCGCCGGTCGGCTGCTCGCGGCGAGCCGCCCCCTGCCGGTGCTCGGCCTACGGGCCGCCGCGCCGCTGGCCGCCTACTTCGCGTACTTCGCCGCCAAGGTGCTGCCCGACGTCCGGGTCCTCGACGACGGAGGCAGCCTGCTCACCGACCGGCTCGAACAGGCCGCCTCGGCCGGGGCTGACGCGCTGCTCGCCTTCGTGCTGCCCCGCTACCCCCGGGAGACCCTCGACGCGCTGCGCGCCGCCCGCGACGCCGGCCTCACCGTCGTCGCGATCACCGACTCCCCGGTCAGCCCCGCCACCGAGTACGCCGAGCTGGTGCTCCCCGCCGCCGTCGGCACCGACCTCGTCTTCGACCTGCACACCGCCCCGATGACCCTGGCCATGGTGGTGCTCCAGGCGATCTGTGACGCCGCCCCGATCCAGACCCAGCGCCGCCTGGAGGCGTTCGAGTCGTCCGCCGCCCGTCGTCAGTTGTTCCTCGGCTGAGAGGAGTACGCCATGCACCAGCCCGTCCGTGCCGCCCGTGGCACCACCCGTACCGCGCAGGGGTGGCCGCAGGAGGCCGCCCTGCGGATGCTGATGAACAACCTCGACCCGGAGGTGGCCGAACGCCCCGACGACCTGGTGGTCTACGGCGGCACCGGGAAGGCGGCCCGGGACTGGCCGTCGTACCACGCGCTGGTGCGCACCCTCACCGGGCTGCGCGACGACGAGACGATGCTGGTGCAGTCGGGCCGCCCGGTCGGGGTCATGCGGACCCACGAGTGGGCCCCCCGGGTGCTGCTGGCCAACTCCAACCTGGTCGGCGACTGGGCCACCTGGCCCGAATTCCGCCGGCTGGAATCCCTCGGCCTGACCATGTACGGGCAGATGACCGCCGGTTCGTGGATCTACATCGGCACCCAGGGCATCCTCCAGGGCACCTACGAGACGTTCGCCGCCGTCGCCGCGAAGTGCTTCGGCGGCAGCCTCGCCGGGACGCTGACCCTCACCGCCGGCTGCGGCGGGATGGGCGGGGCGCAACCCCTCGCGGTCACCATGAACGACGGCGTCTGCCTGATCGTGGACGTGGACCGCACCCGGCTCGACCGGCGGGTGCACGACCGCTACCTCGACGAGGTGGCCGACTCGCTCGACGACGCCGTCGCCCGGGTGCTGGCCGCGAAGCGGGACCGGCGGGCGTTGAGCGTCGGTGTGGTCGGCAACGCCGCCACCGTCTTCCCCGAGCTGCTGCGCCGGGGCGTGGCCGTCGACGTGGTCACCGACCAGACCAGCGCGCACGACCCGCTGTCGTACCTGCCGGAGGGGGTGGAGTTGGCCGACGCGCGGGACTACGCGGCGGCCAAGCCGGCCGAGTTCACCGACCGGGCGCGGGCGTCGATGGCGAAGCACGTCGAGGCGATGGTCGGTTTCCTCGACGCGGGCGCGGAGGTCTTCGACTACGGCAACTCGATCCGGGGCGAGGCGCAGTTGGGAGGGTACGCGCGGGCGTTCGACTTCCCCGGCTTCGTGCCGGCGTACATCCGGCCGCTGTTCTGCGAGGGTAAGGGGCCGTTCCGCTGGGCGGCGCTCTCCGGTGACCCGGCCGACATCGCCGCCACCGACCGGGCCGTGCTCGACCTGTTCCCGGAGAACGAGTCGCTGGCCCGGTGGATGCGGATGGCCGCCGACCGGGTCGCCTTCCAGGGACTGCCGGCCCGGATCTGCTGGCTGGGCTACGGCGAACGGGACGTCGCCGGGGTGCGGTTCAACGACATGGTCGCCTCCGGTGAGCTGTCCGCACCGGTCGTGATCGGCCGGGACCACCTGGACTGCGGCAGCGTCGCCAGCCCCTACCGGGAGACCGAGGCGATGGCCGACGGGTCCGACGCGATCGCCGACTGGCCGCTGCTCAACGCGCTGGTCAACACCGCCAGCGGCGCATCCTGGGTGTCCATCCACCACGGCGGCGGAGTGGGCATCGGCCGATCCATCCACGCCGGTCAGGTCTGCGTCGCCGACGGCACCGCGCTGGCCGGGCAGAAGATCGAACGGGTGCTCAGCAACGACCCGGCGATGGGCGTCATCCGACACGTCGACGCCGGCTACGACACCGCCCGCGACATCGCCGAGCGCGACAACGTCCGCATCCCCATGGCCGAGCACCGATGAGCGCGAGGAGCGCAGCGCAGCGGAGCCCCGCAGTCGCGAACGAAGGGGAAACCGCGTGAGCGGCCTTGCCGGGCGGTTCCGGGAGTTGTGGGACGAGATCGCGCCGGTCGGCCGGGACGCCGACAGCGGCGGCTATCTGCGGTACGCGCTGACCCCGCCGGAGCTGCGGCTGCGGGAGTGGTTCCGGGAGCAGGCCGACCTGCGGGGCATGCCGGTCAGCGGGGACGGCAACGGCAACCTGTTCGCCTGGTGGGGCGACCCGCCCACCGACGGGCCGACCACCGACGGGCCGACCACCGACGGGCCAGCCGGCACCGGGGCGGTGCTGACCGGCAGCCACTTCGACTCGGTGCCGCACGGCGGGGCGTACGACGGGCCGCTCGGCATCGTCAGCGCGTTCCTCGCCGTGGACGAGCTGCGGGCCGCAGGCGTCACCCCGGTCCGGCCGGTGGTGGTGGCCGCGTTCGTCGAGGAGGAGGGGGCCCGGTTCGGCGTACCGTGCCTGGGGTCGAGGCTGCTCACCGGCGAAATCGACGCCGACCGCGCGGCCGGGCTGCGCGACGCGGCCGGGGTGAGCTTCGCCGAGGCGCTGGGCCACCGGCCGGCGGGGGCCGACCCGGCGCTGCTCGGCCGGTTCGCCGCGTTCGTGGAACTGCACGTCGAGCAGGGGCGGGCGCTTGTCGACGCCGACGCGCCGGTCGCGGTGGCGAGCGTCATCTGGCCGCACGGCCGGTGGCGCTTCGAGCTGCGCGGCGAGGGCAACCACGCCGGTACGACCCGGATGGCCGACCGCCGCGACCCGATGCTCACCTTCGCGTTCACCGTGCTCGCGGCGAACAAGGAGGCCCGGCTGCGCGGCGCGCACGCCACCGTGGGCCGGATGTCGGTGGAACCCAACGCCACCAACGCGATCGCGTCGACGGTGACCGGCTGGCTGGACGCGCGCGCGGCCGAACCGGACACCCTGCACGACCTGGTCGAAGCGGTCCGGGCCAAGGCCGCCGAGCGGGCCCGCCGCGACGGCACCGAGCTGACCGTGACCCGGGAGTCGGCCACCCCGCTGGTCACCTTCGACGGCAGGCTGGCCGACCGGCTGGCGGGGCTGCTGGCCGCGCCGGTGCTGCCCACCGGGGCCGGCCACGACGCCGGGGTGCTCGCCGCGCACCTGCCCACCGCGATGCTGTTCGTGCGCAACCCGACCGGGGTGTCGCACTCCCCCGCCGAGTCGGCCACCGACGACGACTGTGCGGCCGGGGTGGTCGCGCTGGCCCGGGTGCTGGAGGAGCTGGCATGCCACTGACCCGTTGGCTGGCCGAGCAGGCGTGGCTGCCCGATCATGCCGCACCGACCCCGGACGTACTGATCGAGGCCGAGGACGGCCGGTTCACCGCCGTCACGCCGCTGGCCCGGGGCACGTCGCCGCAGACCGGGGTCGAGGTGCTCGCCGAGGCGGTACGGCTGCCCGGGCTCACCCTGCCCGGCCTGGCCAACGCCCACTCGCACGCCTTCCACCGGGCGTTGCGCGGGCGTACCCACGGCGGTCGGGGTGACTTCTGGAGCTGGCGGGAGCAGATGTACGCCGTCGCCGGCCGGCTCGATCCCGACTCCTACCTGGCGCTGGCCCGGGCCGCGTACGCGGAGATGGCGCTGGCCGGGGTGACCTGCGTCGGCGAGTTCCACTACCTGCACCACGGCCCCGACAGCCGGCCGTACGACGACCCGAACGCGATGGGTGCGGCGCTTGTCGAGGCGGCGGCGCAGGCCGGTATCCGGATCACCCTGCTGGACGCCTGTTACCTGACCGCCTCGGTGGCCGGGGAGCCGTTGGTCGGGGTGCAGCGGCGCTTCGGTGACGGGGACGCGCTGCGCTGGGCGGAACGGGTCGACGGGTTCCGGCCAGCCGGGGCGCACGCGCTGCGCGGGGCGGCGATCCACTCGGTACGCGCGGTGCCGGCGGACCAGCTCGCCAGCGTCGCCGGGTGGGCGTACCGGCAGGGTGCCCCGCTGCACGTGCACCTGTCGGAGCAGCCCGCCGAGAACGACGCCTGCCGGACGGCGCACGGGCGTACCCCGACCGGGCTGCTCGCCGACCGCGGGGTGCTCGGCCCCGACGTCACCGCCGTGCACGCCACCCACCCGACCGGTGCCGACCTGGCCCTGCTGGCCGAGCACCGGACCGGGGTGTGTCTGTGCCCCACCACGGAACGGGACCTGGCCGACGGGATCGGGCCGGCCCGGCTGATGGCCGACGCCGGCATCCCGCTGAGCCTGGGCAGCGACAGTCACGCCGTGGTCGACCTGTTCGAGGAGGCCCGCGCGGTGGAGCTGGACGAGCGGCTGCGTACCCGGCGACGCGGGCACTTCACCGCCGCCGCGCTGCGCGACGCGGCCACCGTCACCGGGCACGCCGCGCTGGGCTGGGCCGACGCCGGCCGGATCGCCGTCGGGGAACGCGCCGACCTGGTGACCGTACGGCTGGACAGCCCGCGTACCGCCGGGGTGCCGCCGGTGGGGGTGTTCTTCGCGGCCACCGCCGCCGACGTCGACCAGGTGGTGGTCGACGGGCGGCAGGTGGTGCGCGACGGCCGACACCTGACCGTGGACGTGCCGGCCGAGCTGCGCGCGGCGATCGCGGCGGTGACCGGTGACTAGCCGGGTCCCGGCCGGGTCCGGGCAGCGGCCGGCGACTCGCGGCGGGGGCGGCCGGTCCGGGACGGGAGGGGCGGCGTGAGCAGCCTGCTGGTCGACAACATCGGCGAGTTGGTCACCAACGTGCCGGCGGCCGGCGGGGACGGACCGTTGGGTCTGCGGCGGGGGGTCGCCCTGCTGGTGGAGGCGGGTCGGGTCGTCTGGATCGGCCCGGCCCGCTATGCGCCGGCCGCCGACCGGCGGATCGACGCCGAGGGGGGCGCGGTGCTGCCCGGGTTCGTGGACAGCCATGCGCACCTGGTGTTCGCCGGGGACCGGGCGGCGGAGTTCGCGGCCCGGATGGCCGGTGAGCCGTACACCGGAGGGGGTATCCGGACCACGGTCGGTGCGACCCGGGCGGCCTCCGACGACGACCTGCGGGACACCGTGCACCGGCTGCGCGACGAGGCGATGCGGCAGGGCACCACCACCATGGAGATCAAGAGTGGGTACGGCCTGACCGTCGCCGACGAGGCCCGCTCGCTGCGGATCGCCGCCGAGGTGACCGCCGAGACCACCTTCCTCGGCGCGCACGTCGTCCCCGCCGAGTACGCGGGCCGGCCCGACGACTACGTGGGGCTGGTGTGCGGGCCGATGCTCACCGCCGCCGCGCCGTACGCCCGCTGGGTGGACGTGTTCTGTGAGCGGGGCGCCTTCGACGCCGACCACACCCGGGCGATCCTCACCGTCGGGCAGGCCGCCGGGCTGGGGCTGCGGTTGCACGCCAACCAGCTCGGCCCGGGGCCGGGGGTACGGCTGGGGGTGGAGCTGGGGGCGGCCAGCGTCGACCACTGCACCCACCTGTCCGACGCCGACGTCGACGCGCTGGCCGGCTCGGCCACCACCACCGATCCGACCGTGGCGACCCTGCTGCCGGGGGCGGAGTTCTCCACCAGGTCGCCGTACCCGGATGCCAGGCGGCTGCTCGACGCGGGGGTGACCGTGGCGCTGGCCACGGACTGCAACCCCGGGTCGTCGTACACCTCGTCGATGCCGTTCTGCGTCACGCTGGCCGTCCGCGAGATGCGGATGACCCCGGCGGAGGCGGTCTGGGCCGCGACGGCGGGCGGCGCGCAGGCGTTGCGCCGCACCGACGTCGGGGTGCTGCGCCCCGGCGTACGGGCCGACCTGATGATCCTCGACGCCCCGTCCCACCTGCACCTGGCCTACCGGCCGGGTGTCCCACTGGTCCGCCAGGTCCTGCACAACGGAGTACCGCAATGTCGACTGTGACCGTCCAGCCCACCGGGATCACCCCCGCCGACGTGCTCGCCGTGGCCCGCGGCGACGCCCGGGTCGTCCTCGCTCCGGCCGCCGTCGAGGCGATGGTCGACAGTCGGTCCATCGTGGACGGCATCGAGGCCGCCGGCCGCCCGGTGTACGGCGTCTCCACCGGTTTCGGGGCCCTGGCCAACACCTTCGTCGCCCCGCAGCGCCGGGCCGAGTTGCAGCACGCGCTGATCCGTTCGCATGCGGCCGGGGTGGGTGCGCCGATGCCCCGCGAGGTGGTGCGGGCGATGATGCTGCTGCGGGTCCGCTCGTTGGCACTGGGCCGCTCCGGGGTCCGTCCGCTGCTCGCGCAGGGGCTGGTCGACCTGCTCAACTCCGACGTCACCCCGTGGGTGCCGGAGCACGGCTCGCTCGGTGCCTCCGGTGACCTGGCGCCGCTGGCGCACTGCGCGCTGGTGCTGCTCGGCGAGGGGTGGGTGCTGGGACCGGCCGGCGAACGGGTCGACGCCGCCGACGCGCTGCGCGCCGCCGGGCTGACCCCGGTCGCGTTGGCCGCCAAGGAGGGGCTGGCGCTGATCAACGGCACCGACGGGATGCTCGGGATGCTGCTGCTGGCCGTCGCGGACGCCCGGCACCTGTTCGCCATGGCCGACGTGACCGCCGCGCTGGCCATCGAGGCGATGCTCGGCTCGGAGCGCCCCTTCCTGCCCGAGCTGCACGCCATCCGGCCGCACCCGGGGCAGGCCGCCTCGGCGGCGAACATTCACCGGCTGCTCCAGGATTCCCGGGTGATGGACTCGCACCGTGACGACCTGGCGCACGCCGTGCAGGACGCGTACTCGATGCGGTGTGCTCCGCAGGTGGCCGGCGCGGCCCGGGACACCCTGGACTTCGTCGCGACGGTGGCCGGCCGGGAGCTGGTCTCGGTGGTGGACAACCCGGTGGTGTTGCCGGACGGCCGGGTCGAGTCGACAGGCAACTTCCACGGCGCTCCGCTCGGTTTCGCCGCCGACTACCTGGCCATCGCCGCCGCCGAGGTGGGGGCGATCGCGGAACGCCGGGTGGACCGGCTGCTCGACGTGACCCGCAACCGGGACCTGCCGGCGTTCCTGTCCCCCGACGCGGGGGTGAACTCCGGGCTGATGATCGCCCAGTACACGGCCGCCGGGATCGTCGCGGAGAACCGCCGGCTGGCCGCGCCCGCTTCGGTCGACTCGCTGCCCACCAGTGGCATGCAGGAGGACCACGTCTCGATGGGCTGGGCGGCGACCAAGAAGCTGCGCACCGTGCTGGACAACCTGACCAGCCTGCTCGCCGTGGAGCTGCTGGCGGCGGTACGGGGCCTGCAACTGCGCGCACCGCTGGAGCCGTCACCGGCCGGCCGGGCCGCCGTGGCCGCACTCGGGGGTGCGGCCGGCGAGCCCGGTCCCGATGTCTTCCTCGCCCCGGTGATGGAAGCGGCCCGCGCCGTGCTCGCCGGCCCCGACCTGCGTAGCGCCATCGAGCGGGAGATCGGCCCCCTGGGCTGACCGCCCGCCGCCCCGGCTTTCCCGGACCTCCCCACCCCACTCCGTCCTGGCAGGACCCGCTGCCCACGGCGGAGTCGTTCGCCCCCGGCGGAATCGGCCGCCCCCGGCGGAATCGGTCGGGGCCTGGGCACTCACCCCGGCAGGTTCACCGCCGTCGTGGGCCGGCCTCCGCCATCACACTCCACCGCGCCCCCTCAGCTGGACCACAATCGCCGCACCCCCGGAAACCATCCCATCTGCCACCACAATCCGTGATGTTTCTTCTTCCCCACTACCGTTACCGAGAGTGGCGAAGCTCGTCACCCTCACCTATCCCCACTCGCATCCTTTGCTCTGCTGCCATAGACGCGACGCCGCTCTCACCAGCAGAAACCGGAACCCGGTCGGAAAAGCCTCCGATAGAGGCAGTGACTCTCGGCATGCGTCGCTTCAAGGGCAGCAGAGCAAAGGATGCGGATGCCATTGGGTCTCGCCGGCCAGGCGGTCACTCTTGGTGAACAGGAGGGCTTGGCGTAGTGGGGCGGGACGGGACGAAGAGGAGCGTGTTTCGTCGGCCGGGCCCGCAGCGGAGGGGCGACGGGCATGCGGCACCGCAGACGGAAGAGCGCGCCACGGAACCGCGCCGGCCACTCCCCGGGCAGTGGCGACGCCTGGATGCCTACGGGATGCCGAGCCCGTCACGAGCCGAGCAGCGGAATGAGCCACCCCCGCCCGGAGAGGGCCACCCGAGGAGCAGGAACGGGGGGGTCAGGTGGCGGGCAGCACCTTGGCGGCCAGCTTCGCCAACTCGCGCAACGCCTTGCCCCGGTGGCTGATCGCGTCCTTCTCCTGCGGGGTCAGCTCCGCGTTGGTGCGGTCCTGGCCGTCGCCGAGGAAGATCGGGTCGTACCCGAAACCGCCGTCGCCGCGCGGGGCGCGCAGCAGCCGGCCAGACTGGCGGCCGTCGACCAGGTGTTCCTTGCCGCCCGGCAGCACCAGCGCCACGGTGCACACGAAGGCCGCCCCCCGGTGCTCGTCAGGCAGGTCGGCGATCTGGTCCAGCACCAGTTGCAGGTTGGCCCGGTCGTCGCCGTGCCGCCCCGCCCAGCGGGCGCTGAAGACCCCCGGCATGCCGTTGAGCGCGTCCACCGCGATGCCGGAGTCGTCGGCGATGGTGGGCAGACCCGTACGCCGGCAGCCCTCCCGAGCCTTGATCAGGGCGTTCTCACCGAAGGTGAGGCCGGTCTCCGGCAGCTCGGGATACTCCTCGACGTCGTCGAGGCCGAGCAGGGCGATCCGGTGCGCGCCGAGCGCGCCGTCCAGGATGCGCTGCAACTCCACCAGCTTTTTGCGGTTCCGGGTGGCGAGCAGGACCTTGTTCATGATGCGAGCGCCTTCCGCTGGGCCTCGGCCAGTTCCAGACAACCCAACGACGCGACGTCCAACAACGCGTCGAGCTGCGCCCGGGAGAAGACACCGTCCTCGCCCGTGCCCTGCACCTCGACGAAGTCCCCCTCGCCGGTGCAGACGACGTTCATGTCCACCTCGGCGGCCACGTCCTCCACATAGCAGAGGTCGAGCAGCGGCTCGCCCGCGACGATCCCGACGCTGACCGCGGCCACCGAGCGATGCATCACCTTCTCCGGCTTGCCGGCCAACGACTTACGGCCGGCAAGCCAGCTCACCGCGTCATAGAGGGCCACGTACGCGCCGGTGATCGAGGCGGTACGGGTGCCGCCGTCGGCCTGGAGCACGTCGCAGTCGAGCACGATCGAGTTCTCGCCGAGCGCCTTGAGGTCGACGCAGGCGCGCAGGCTGCGGCCGATCAGCCGGGAGATCTCGTGGGTCCGCCCACCGATCTTGCCACGGACGCTCTCCCGGTCCGAGCGGGTGTTGGTGGCCCGGGGCAGCATCGCGTACTCGGCGGTGACCCAGCCGAGCCCGGAGCCCTTGCGCCAGCGGGGCACACCCTCGGTGACGCTTGCGGTGCAGAGCACCCGGGTGCCGCCGAACTCGACGAGCACCGAGCCCTCCGGGTGGGTGCTCCAGCCCCGGGTCAACGTCACCGGTCGGAGTTGGTCGGGTCGCCGCCCGTCAGGTCGTGCCATCCCTGCACCCTATGCGGTCGCATGATCGGCGCATGCCCGGGTGCCCGGTGTGCTCAGATGTCGTAGGTGGCGCCGGCCCGGACCACTTCCATCGGCCCCGTGAAGGCCCCGGCGGCCGAGGCGATGGTGTGCGACTCGCTGCCCCAGGCCACCACCAGATGGGTCAGCAGCAGTCGGCCCACCCCGGCCTTGGTAGCCGTTTCGCCGGCCTCCCGGCCGGTGAGGTGCAGGTCCGGTGGATTGTCCACCCCGTCGAGGTAGCTGGCTTCGCAGAGGAAGACGTCGGCATCCTGGGCGAGCCGCAGCAGCGCGTCGCAGGGGGCGGTGTCCGATGAGTAGCAGAGCACCCGGCCCTCGTGCTCCAACCGCACCCCGTAGGTCTCGACGGGATGGTTCACCCGGTCGACGGTGACGGTGAACGGGCCGATCGGGAAGGTGCCCGGCTGGAGCCCGTAGAACTGGTAGACGTCCTCGACGCCGCTGTCGTCCTGGCCGTAGGCGGTGGCGAGCCGGTCCGGGGCCCCCGGCGGCGCGTAGACCGGCAGCGGCGGGTACGGCCCGTCCGGGGCGTACCGCCGGACCACCACGTATGACGCGGCGTCGAGAATGTGGTCGCAGTGCAGGTGGGTCAGGAGGATGGCGTCCGGGGCGTGCAGCCCGGCGTACCGCTGGAGGGTGGACAGCGAGCCCGGCCCGAAGTCGACCAGCAGGCGGAAACCCTGCGCCTCGACAAGGTAGGCGGAGCAGGGGGACTCAGGGCCGGGGAAGCTCCCCGCGCAGCCCAGAACGGTCAGCCGCATCGGGTGGCCCCACGATTACTAGGCGTAGTCGACACGCCGGGGTCAGCACCGCTGATGATCTCAACCGACGCGTACGCCACGCTGGGCAGCCTACGCGCAGCGACGGCAGGGCAAGAATCATCTACTGGAAGTTGTCACCAACGTGACACCCACAGGGCCGGCCGACGGTCCCGTCGACCGGCCCACCCGGTGGGTCAGGCCCAGAGCTGCCCCTCCAGGGCGCCCTCGGCGTCGGCGAGCGTGCCGCCGTACGCCCCGGTGGAGAGGTACTTCCAGCCACCGTCGCAGACCACGAAGGCGACGTCGGCCCGTCGGCCGTCCCGCGCCGCCTCGTGCGCCACGGCCAGGGCGGCGTGCAGGATCGCCCCGGTGGAGAAGCCGGCGAAGATCCCCTCCACCTCCACCAACTGCCGGGTGCGCAGCACCGCGTCCCGGGTGCCGACCGAGAAGCGGCGGTTGAGCACCGTCGCGTCGTACAACTCGGGGACGTAGCCCTCGTCGATGTTGCGCAGGCCGTAGACCAGTTCGCCGTAGCGCGGCTCGGCCGCCACCACCTGGATGCCCTCGACCTTCTCCCGCAGGAACCGCCCGGTGCCCATCAGGGTGCCGGTGGTGCCCAGGCCCGCCACGAAGTGCGTGATGGTGGGCAGGTCGTGCAGCAGCTCGGGCCCGGTGGTCTCGTAGTGCGCCCGGGCGTTGGCCTCGTTGCCGTACTGGTAGAGCATGACCCAGTCCGGATGGTCGGCCGAGATCTGCTTCGCGGTGGCGACGGCCTGGTTGGAACCACCCGCCGCCGGCGAAAAGATGATCTCCGCGCCGTACATCCGGAGCAGCTGGACCCGCTCGGTGGAGACGTTCTCCGGCATCACGCAGACCAGCCGGTAGCCGCGCAGCTTGGCCACCATGGCCAACGCGATACCGGTGTTGCCGCTGGTCGGCTCGAGGATGGTGTCCCCCGGGCGGAGCCGGCCGGCCTGCTCTGCCGCGCGGACCATGAACAGGGCCGCGCGGTCCTTGATGCTGCCGGTGGGGTTCCGGTCCTCCAGCTTGGCCCAGAGCCGCACCGGCGGTGCCCCGTCGGGCACCGTCGGCGAGAGCCGGGGCAACCCCACCAGGGGGGTGCCGCCGCAGGCGTCGAGCAGGCTGTCGTACCGCGCCATGACGCCCGCCCTCAGCGGGGAGCGACGGCCGCGCGCCGTGCCGCCACCGCCGCGGTGGCCGCACGGTGCTGGCTGATCGCCGCCGCAGCGGCGAAGCCGAACGCCCCACCGGCCACGGCCGGCAGCACGGTCACGCTGTCGCCGTCGTTGAGCTTGGCGTCCAGCGCGCCCAGGAACCGGACGTCCTCGTCGTTGACGTAGACGTTGACGAAACGGTGCAGCACGCCCGCGTCGGTGACAAGCCGGGCCTTCAGGCCGGCGTGCCGGGTGTCCAGGTCGGTGAGCAGGTCGCCCAGGGTGTCCCCGGCGCCCTCGACGACCTTCGCGCCGCCGGTGTAGCTGCGCAGGATGGTGGGGATGCGAACCTCGATGGCCATGACGTACTCCTTGGTCGGGTGTGCCTCGGTGCCGGACGGAAAGGGTGTGCGGAGCTGAAGGTCAGCTGCCGGAACACTCGTAGTCGACCGTCGCCGGGCTCTGCCCGAACATGTAGGACTGGACCGCGTGCGGGTCCACCCCGGCGTCCACGATCCGCACCGGCTCCTCGGTCACCACGCCGTCGACGATCCGGAAGGACCGGATCTCCTCGGTGTCCGACTCGCGGGTGGAGACCAGCAGGTAGTGCGCGCCCGGCTCACCGGCGAAGGCGACGTCCGTCCGGGACGGGTACGCCTCGGTCGCGGTGTGCGAGTGGTAGATGACGACCGGTTCCTCGTCGCGGTCGTCCATCTCCCGCCACACCCGCAGGTGCTCCATCGAGTCGAACTCGTAGAACGTCATCGAGCGGGCCGCGTTGTCCATCGGAATGTGCCGGGTAGGGGTGTCGCCGCCGACGGGTCCGGCGACGACCCCACACGCCTCGTCCGGGTGGTCCCGGCGCGCGTGGGCGACGATCGCCTCGACGATCGATCGGTCGATGCTCAGCACGACGACCAGCCTAGCGCCCGTCCGGCGGACCCGGCGAGGCGGTGACCGTCACAGTTCAGTCGATCAAGGCGTTGAGCAGGGATTCCTGGAGATAACCCAGATAGGCGTAGACCGACAGTTGGAACACCCGGGACGAGGTCGGGTCCTCGGCGACCGCGTCGTCGAGTTCCTCGCCCAGGTCCGTGCCGTCCTTGATCTCCAACCGGACACCCATCGCGAGCCGGGCGTCGTTGAGCGCCCGTAACCACGCCTCGGCCGCCTCCGCGTCCAGCCGCACCTCGCCGCCGGCGGAGTCGGGCAGCGCGGCCAGCACCGCGCCCGCCTGGTCGATCTTGGCGGTCTTCAGGTCGCCCTCGGTGTACCGGCGGAACTCCGCCGCCCCGGCCGGATCGTCCGGGTAGGCGTCGGGAAAGAGCCGGCCCACGACCGGGTCGGCCGGGTCGAAGCCGTCGGTGAGCAGCCCGACCACCTCACTGGCGACCTTGCGCAGCACCCGGGCCTCGTCCACCGCGAAGGTCGCCACGTAACGGTCGCCCTGGCGACGGAACATGCTCACCGGATCATCTCCGTTCGCGACTGCGGGGCTCGCAACACCGGCTCACTCCTCGCGCTCACGAGCGGTCCACCGTCGCCCAGAGGCCGTACGCGTGCAGCTGCGACGCGTCGTGCTCCATCCGCTCCCGGGCGCCGCTGGACACCACGGCACGGCCCTTGTGGTGCACGTCCAGCATCAACTTCTCGGCCTTCTCCCGGCTGTAACCGAACAGCTTCTGGAAGACCCAGGTCACGTACGTCATGAGGTTGACCGGGTCGTCCCAGACGATCGTCACCCACTGCCGGTCCGCGACCGGCACCTCGTCGGTGTCCGGCGTCTCGACCGGTGCAACCTGTGGAGCCGCCATGCCCCCCATCGTGCCACCGGAAGTGGCGATCCGATGAACCGGAACGCCGGGGCGGCCTGGATCACCCTCCCGAGCTGCGGAAACCCGGCAAGGTACGGACACGGCGGGGATGCGCACGAAAACCCTCGGTGGCTCAGGCGAGCAGGATGCCGTGGTCGAGGGCGTCGGAGAGGACCCCGTCGAGCGAGAGCCGCAACGCCTCGAACCGCCGGGACACCTCGCGGGACAGGTCCAACTCGACCTCGCGCAGCGCCCGTTGCACCCAGGCGCGGGCCGCGTTCGGCTCGTCGTTGCCGGGGCTGCGCCAGTGTTGCCAGCACCCGCCGGAGAGGGCGACCCCGATCGGCGGCAGCACCTCGGTCCGCGGTGCGCCGGGATGACCGGCCAACGCGTCCAGCGCGCCGGACCCGGACACCACCGCCACCCCTGCGGTGCTGGTGACCAGGAGCACCCGGTCCAGATCCTGGCCGGACGGGTGGTCGGCCAGCCCCCACCCGACGGCGGCGTCGATCCGCTGCCGCGCCCCCTCGGGCAACGATGCGCCGAAGACCCGGGCGGCAGCCTCGTCGACGATCTCCCGGGCGGCCCGGTCCTGCTGGCGGGTGGCGAGCAGGGAGAGGGCCTCCAGTTCCCGGTCGAGCAGTGTGGGTAGACCCGCGCAGCCCGCCCCGAAGACGATCTCCTGGACGGCACGCAGGTGGACGGCGGCCAGTTCGAGGGCGAGGTGCTGACGGATGGCACGGGCGCAGGACCGGCTCTGCCGCTGCAACCGGTCGCCCCAGTCGTCGCCGGGCGGGTCGGCGGCCACCGGCACCCGCCCGTGGCTGCCGGGCGGCAGCGGTGAACGCGAACTCGCCCGCCGCAGCCCTTCGACGGCCGACCAGCCGACCAGCGCCCGCCGCAGGCCCGGGTGCTCGGCCCGGTACACGGGGAACCAGTCGGCCCCGGCCAGGTCCGGCACCGTGGCCAGCAGCGTGGCCCGGTGCGCCGCGACCGGATCGACCGCAGGGCCGGCCGGGGGCGGCGGGACGGACACCCCCGTGCCGTCGGTCGCCGCCGCCTCCGGTGGCACCCAGCCGCCCGCCCCCGGGGTGACCACGAAGAAGACCCGCGCCGAGGTACGGGCCACCTCGGCGAGCAGATGCAGCTCGGCGGCGGTGAGGGTCTGGTCGGCGCCGATCACGAAGAGCAGCGCGCCGGAGCGGGTCACCGCGTCCAGCAGGACCCGCCCACCGGCCACGCCCAGGGTGTCGGTGTCCGGTGTGTCGAGCACGGCGAAGTGCCGCAGCAGCGGCTCCGGCAGGCTCAACTCGACCCGACGCGGCGCCCGGGCCAGCGCCGGGCCGGCCGCCGCCTGGTCGGCCCCGTAGAAGTGCGGCTGACGGTAGCCGGGTACGTAGGCCGCCCGGGTGGCGACCCGGGCGTGCCGGACCAGCAGGCTGCTGCCCGCCGGCACGGCGAGCATCCCGGAGGGGATCCCGAGCAGCGCGGCGAGCACCTCGCGGCGGGCCGCCCCGGCGGGGCCGGCGGCGACCACGGCGAGGGGTTCGTCGGGGTGGACCTCGTCGATCCGCAGGTGGCCCGGGAACGGGCCCGGGGCGCGCAGCCCGCCGGCACCGGGCTCGTCGGACGGGTCGTCGGTCAGGTCGACCCCGGGGGGTGGTCCGGGCTTCATGCGGCCTCCGCTTGACACGGGCGACGGTCTGCACCCGTGTAGGACGTCCGGTCGGTGACTTTTGGCTGCCGGAAGGTTACGGGGCGCACCCGACGTCACCGAAACATCCGAATACTCAGCGGTAACTGTGGCGTTACTCAACTTCACAGCGTCACCAGGCACCTCCGGACCGATTTACATCGATATGCTGCTCAGATGAGTCGGTGGAGTTTCGTCGGCCGAACGGATGAACTCAGCCGTCTGTTGGCAGCGGTGCACGACGAGCAGGGACACGGCCTCTTCTTCAGCGGCAGCGCGGGCGTCGGCAAGAGCCGGCTGCTGCGCGAGGGGGTGGCCGCGCTACCCACCGACCGCTACGCCCTGTCGTTCGTCGCGGCCAGCACGGCCACCGCGGCGCTGCCCTTCGGCGGGCTCGCCCCGGTGCTGCCGGCCGAGCAACCGCCGGGCCTGTCCCCCGCGGGGGTGCTGCGCTGGGGAGTCGAGGTGCTCCAGGAGCAGGCCGCCGGGCGGCGCATCGTGCTCGCCATCGACGACGCGCACCTGCTCGACCCGCCCTCGGCGGCGCTGGTCCACCTGCTCGCCCGCGCCGAGAACACCACCGTGCTGGGCACCCTGCGCAGCGGCGAGCAGATCCCGCTGCCCATCCGGGCACTGTGGACCGACGATCTCGTCACGCACGCCGAGCTGGCCCCCCTCGGCCCCGGCGAGACCGCCGGTCTGCTCGCCGCCCTGCTGGCCGGGCCGGTCGACTCCGGTTCCGCCGAGCGGTTGTTCCGGCTCTGCGCCGGCAACCCGCTGCTGCTGCGGGAGCTGGTGCTGGCCGCCACCACCGGGGGTGAGATGGTCCGCACCTACGGGTTGTGGCGGTGGACCGGGCGGTTGGAGCTGGCCCCCAGCCTCACCGATCTCATCGACACCCGGATCGGTCGATTGGCACCCGGGGTCCGGGCGGTGGTGGAGCTGGTCGCCTTCGGTGAACCGCTCGGCCTGCGGCTGCTCGACCGGGCCGCCGACCCGGCCGACGTCGAGGTCGCCGAGGAACGCGGCCTGATCACCGTCGTGCCGGACGACCGCCGGGTCGACGTCCGGCTCGCCCATCCGCTCTACGGCGAGGTGATCCGTCGGCGCTGCCCGGTCAGCCGGACCCGCCGCCTGCAGGCCCAGCTCGCCGAACGGGTGGAGCTGGCCGGCGCCCGCCGCCGGGGCGACCTGCTGCGGGTGGCGGTGTGGCGGCTGGACTCCGGCACCGCCCAGGACCCCGGTCTGCTGCTCCAGGCGGCCGTCCAGGCGTTCACCCGCTACGACGTGCCGCTGGCCACCCGGTTGGCCCGCGCGGCGCTCGACGCCGACGGCGGCTACGACGCCGCCGAACTCCTCGCCACCATCCTGATGTTCGGCGACCGGCCGACGGAGGCGATCGGGGTGCTCGACGCGGTGGCCGGTGACATCGCCTGTGAGCACCGCCGCAGCCGGTGGCTGACCGTACGCGGGATGGTCAGCTACTGGGGGCTCAGCGAACAGTCCACGGTGGACACTATCGCGGTGGCCGGGCAGGCCCTCACCGATCCCGGGCACCAGGCCCGGGTCCGCGCCTTCGAGGCGATCATGCGGCTGCACGGCCTGGACGTCGACACCGCGCTGCGACTCGGCCGGTCGGTGCTGGACCGCCCGGCGGCCAGTGTCGCGGCCCGGGAACTGGCCCGGTGCACGATCGCCCACGTCGACGCCGTGCACGGCCGGTTCCGGGCCAGCGCCACGGCGATCGACCGGGTGCAGGCGGAGGCGGCGAACTGGCGGGCCGACATGCCGTACCTGCAACTGGCCATGGAGTTGGCCCGGGGCACCCGGTTGGCGCTCTGCGGGGACCTCGCCGGCATCGACGCCATCGTGGCCGACGAGTTCGCCGACCAGGCCGGCGCCGGGGACTTCCGGCTCGGCACCGGCTACCTGTCCATCCTCCAGGCGTACGCGGCGCGGCTGCGGGGTCGCGGCGACGACGCGCTCAAGGCCAGCCTCGGTGCCTGCGCGGTGCTCGCCACCAGCCGGGTCTTCGCCGGCCTGGCCCACGCCGAGCGGGCCCAGGCCGCGCTGCTGCGCGGCGACGTGGCGACCGCGGTCGCGGCGATGGCCGAGGCCGACCGCACCCAGGCCCCCGGCATGGCGGTGCTCCGACCATGGCTGGAGCAGGCCCGGGGCGCGGTGCTGGCGGCCGGGGGCGACCTGACCGGGGCCACCAGGCAGCTGTGCGAGCTGGCCGACCGGTTGCGCGCCGACGGCTTCGCCGGTCACGAGGCGCTGGTCCTGCACGACCTGGTCCGCCTCGGCCAGGCCACCGCTGCGGTCGGGCCGACCTGCACCGACAGCTTCCGGCGTACGGTCGCGCAGCGGCTGGCCGAACTCTCCGAGACCGTCGACGGGGTGCTGGCTCCGCTGCTCGCCCGGCACGCCCGGGCCGCCGCCGAGCGGGACGGGGCGGCCCTGCTGGAGGTGGCCGACGGATTCGCGAAGCTGGACCTGACGGTCTGGGCGGTCGACGCCACGGCGACGGCCCTGCATGGGTGGCGGCGCAACCGGTCGGCGTCGGCCGCCGCCGCGCACGAACGGCTCGCCGCCCTGCTCACCCGCTGTGACGAGATCCGTACCCCGGCGTTGGACGCGCTGCGCCCGACGCTGAGCGACCGGGAGCTGGAGATCGCCGGTTTCGCCGCCACCGGGGTGACCAGCCGGGCGATCGCGAGCCGGTTGTTCCTGTCGCACCGGACGGTGGAGAACCACCTCCAGCGGGTCTACAGCAAACTCGGCATCACCAGTCGCGCCGAGCTGGGCGCGGCGTTGCGGGCGATCCCGGGCCACGGCGGCGGCCCGGCCGGGTGAACTCTAGGCTGGGCTGGTGAGTCATCTTCGCCCTGCCCTGCTGACCGACCACTACGAGCTGACCATGGTCAGTGCCGCCCTGCGCGACGGCACCGCCGACCGCCGCTGCACCTTCGAGGTGTTCAGCCGGCGGTTGCCCACCGGACGCCGGTACGGGGTGGTCGCGGGGACCGGCCGGCTGATCGACATGATCAGGGACTTCCGGTTCACCGCGGAGGAGGTCGAGTTCCTGCTCCGGACCGGGGTGGTGGACGAGCCCGCCGCCCGGTGGTTGGCCGACTACCGCTTCACCGGTGACATCGACGGGTACGCCGAGGGTGAGCTGTTCTTTCCCGGCTCGCCGATCCTCACCGTCTCCGGGGGGTTCGCCGAGTGCGTGGTGCTGGAGACGCTGGTGCTGTCGGTGCTCAACCACGACTGCGCGGTGGCCGCGGCGGCCGCCCGGATGGTCACCGCGGCCCGGGGCCGGGCGCTGATCGAGATGGGTTCCCGGCGGGCCCACGAGGAGGCGGCGGTGGCTGCCGCACGGGCGGCGTACCTGGCCGGGTTCCGGTTCACCTCCAACCTGGCGGCCGGTCAGCGCTACGGCATCCCCACCGCCGGGACCGCCGCGCACGCGTTCACCCTGCTGCACGACGACGAGCGGACGGCGTTCGCCTCGCAGGTCGCCACGTTGGGCCGGGACACCACGCTGCTGGTCGACACGTACGACATCAGCCAGGGCATCCGGACCGCCATCGAGGTGGCCGGGCCGCAGCTGCGGGCGGTCCGGATCGACTCCGGCGACCTCGCGGTGATCGCCCAGCAGTCCCGGGAGCTGCTCGACTCGCTCGGCGCCACCGAGACGAAGATCATCGTGTCGGGGGATCTCGACGAGTACGCCATCGCCGCGCTCGCCGCCGAACCGGTCGACATGTACGGCGCGGGCACCGCCGTGGTCACCGGCTCCGGCGCACCCACCGCCAGCCTGGTCTACAAGTTGGTCGAGGTGGACGGCCGGCCGGTGGTCAAGCGTTCCGAGAACAAGGGCACCATCGGGGGCCGGAAGGTCGCGGTACGCCGGCACAAGCCCACCGGCACCGCCACCGAGGAGGTCGTCGTCTCGCAGGGCGTGCCGGACCGGCAGGCCAACGACCGGTCGCTCCAGCACTCGTTCGTGGTCGACGGCGAACCGGTCGAGCTGCCCACCATCGCCGAGTCCCGGGAGCACCTGCGGCAGTGCCTGATCTCCATCCCGTGGGAGGGGTTGAAGCTCTCCGCGGGTGATCCGGCGATCCCGGTCACGGTCGTGCCGGCTGGTTGAGCCGCCGGGGCAGACTGGGTCGTGCCGCAGGTGGATCACCGGCGGCGAGCGGAGAGGAAGGGCACCGATGGCCAACGCGCTGATCATCGTGGACGTGCAGAACGACTTCTGTGAGGGCGGTTCCCTGGCCGTCGCCGGGGGCGCGGGAGTCGCCGCCGGCATCTCGGGCCTGCTGGCCGGTGAACCGCAGCGGTGGGACCACGTGGTCGCCACCAAGGACTACCACGTCGACCCGGGGGCGCACTTCGGCGACCCGCCGGACTACGTCGAGTCGTGGCCCCGGCACTGCGTGGTCGGCACCCAGGGCAGCGAGTTCCACCCCGACCTGGTGACCGACCGGGTCGAGGCGGTCTTCCACAAGGGCGAGCACGCCGCCGCGTACTCCGGGTTCGAGGGGCACGCCGACGACGGTGAGACCCTGGCCGACTGGCTGCGCCGACGCGACGTCGACCGGGTCGACGTGGTCGGCATCGCCACCGACCACTGCGTGCGGGCCACCGCCCTGGACGCCGCCCGGGAGGGCTTCGCCACCACCGTGCTGCTCGACCTGACGGCGGCGGTCGCGCCGGCGACGCTGGACGTGGCGCTGCGGGCGATGGACGGTGCCGGGGTCGCCCTGCCCGGCGAGCCGGTGATCAGCGCCGCATGAGCCGGTAATCGCTTGCCGATGTCGTACCCCCGGTCGAGGATGACCGCCGGAGGTACGGAGCATCATGACGTTGACGCCTTACCGGCTGGCCCTGGCCCAGCCCGGTCTGCGGGCCCTGCTGCTGGTGGCGGTGCTGGCCCGCATCCCGCTCACCGCGACCGGGGTGACGCTCACCTTCTACGTGGTGCTGGAGCTGGGCCGGGGCTACGGTGCCGCCGGCCTGGTCGGCGCCGCGTCGGTCGCCGGCGCGGCCATCGGTTCGCCCCTGCTCGGCCGGTTGGTGGACCGGCGCGGCCTGCGTCCGGTGGTCGCGGTGACCACCGCCGTCGAGGCGGTCTTCTGGGCGGGCGCCCCGACGTTGAGCCTGCCGCTGCTGCTGCCCGCCGCGTTCGTGGCCGGGCTGTTCGCGCTGCCGGTCTTCTCGGTGGTCCGGCAGTCGATCGCCGCCCTGGTGCCGGCGGAGCGCCGCCGCCCCGCGTACGCGCTGGACTCGATGTCGATGGAGCTGTCCTTCATGATCGGGCCGGCGCTGGCCGTGGCCCTGGCCACCGCCGTCTCCCCCCGGGTCACGCTCTGGGCGGTCGGCACCGGCATCGTCGGCGCCGGCATCGCCCTGTGGTTGCTCGACCCGCCGACCCGCGGTGCCGAGGAGCCGGTCGGCCCGCAGCCCCGGGTGCCGCGGCGGCAGTGGTTGACCAGCCGCCTGCTCGCCGTGTTCGCGGTGAGCGCCGCCGCGACGCTGGTGCTCGGCGGCACCGACGTGGCGGTGGTGGCCGTGCTGCGGGCCGGTGGCGAGGTCGGTTGGACAGGCGCGGTGCTCGCCGCCTGGGCGGTAGCCTCGCTGGTCGGCGGCTTCGCCTACGGTGCGGTCCGCCGTTCCTTCTCTCCGCTGGCGCTGGCCGCCCTGCTCAGCCTCTGCACCATTCCGGTCGGGTTGGGCGGCGACCACTGGTGGCTGCTCTGCCTGGCGCTGCTCCCGGCCGGCGCGCTCTGCGCCCCCACCATCGCCGCCACCGCCGACGCGGTCAGCCGACTCGCCCCCGCCGGGGTACGCGGGGAGGCGATGGGCCTGCACGGCTCCGCCACCACGGTCGGCATCGCGCTCGGCGCTCCGCTGGCCGGCGCGGTCATCGACGCCTCGGTGCCGCTCTGGGGCTTCGCGGTCACCGGGGCGGTGGGGTTGCTGGTGACCCTGGTGGTCCTGCCGACGGAGCTACGTCACCGCCGCCCGCCCGTCGCCCCGGCATCCGCCCTGTCCACGCCGGCACCAGAACCGGCACCGGCCGCCTGAGCCACGCCCGCACTCGTCCGGAGCCGTCGTCAACCGCGATGCCCGCGCCGCCGGGACACGTACCGCTGCGCGTGAGCGGTATGCCTGAGAGGCATGAGAATTATGACGCTCAGGCATACCGCCCCATCGAGAGTGGTTCACCCTGCGGGTTCGCACCGGGGGAGGCTCGACCAGGGTGTGATCTCCGCCGGCCCCTCCTCCTCGGTCATCCTGAGGAAGCCGAAGGGCACCGCGAAAAGCGAAGGGCACCGCGCCCCGGTGGGGTGCGGTGCCCTTCGGCGGTTCGGGTCGGGCGTCAGCGCTGGTCGAGGTTCCCGGAGGTGTCCTCCTGGTAGCTGGCGCCGCCGTTGACCTCGCTGGTCAGTGGCTTGGCACCACCCTCCGGCGGGCCGGCGAGGCTCTGGCCGGCGGCCAGCTCGGGGAACTTCGCGTCGAACGCCGGGCGCTCGGAGCGGATCCGGGGCATCCGGTCGAAGTTACGCAGTGGCGGCGGGGAGCTGGTCGCCCACTCCAGCGAGTTGCCGTGGCCCCACGGGTCGTCCACCTCGACGACCGGCCCGGTCTTGTACGACTTCCAGCAGTTCCAGATGAACGGCAGGGTCGAGATACCGGTGATGAACGCGCCGATCGTGGAGATCATGTTGAGCGTGGTGAAGCCGTCGCCGGGCAGGTAGTCGGCGTACCGGCGGGGCATGCCCTCGGCGCCGAGCCAGTGCTGCACCAGGAAGGTGGTGTGGAAGCCGATCATCGTGAGCCAGAAGTGAATCTTGCCCAGGCGCTCGTCGAGCATCCGGCCGAACATCTTGGGGAACCAGAAGTAGATGCCACCGAAGACGGCGAACACGATGGTGCCGAAGAGCACGTAGTGGAAGTGCGCCACGACGAAGTAGTTGTCGTGCAGGTGGAAGTCGAGCGGCGGGCTGGCCAGCAGGACCCCGGTCAGACCACCGAAGAGGAAGGTCACCAGGAAGCCGACGGCGAACAGCATGGGCGTCTCGAAGGTGATCTGGCCCCGCCACATGGTGCCGATCCAGTTGAAGAACTTCATGCCGGTCGGCACGGCGATCAGGTAGCTGAGGAAGCTGAAGAACGGCAGCAGCACCTGGCCGGTGGCGAACATGTGGTGCGCCCAGACGCTCATCGACAGGGCGGCGATGGAGATGGTGGCGGCGACGAGACCCTTGTAACCGAAGATCGGCTTGCGGGAGAAGACCGGGATGATCTCGGTGATGATGCCGAAGAACGGCAGCGCGATGATGTACACCTCGGGGTGACCGAAGAACCAGAAGAGGTGTTGCCACAGCATCGGGCCGCCGGTGGCCGGGTCGTAGACGTGCGCGCCGAGCAGCCGGTCCGCGGCCAGCGCGAAGAGCGCGGCGGCCAGCAGCGGGAAGACCAGGATCGCCAGCAGGCTGGTGACCAGCATGTTCCACGTGAAGATCGGCATCCGGAACATGGTCATGCCGGGGGCGCGCAGGGTCAGGATCGTGGTGATCAGGTTGACCGCGCCGAGGATGGTGCCCAGACCCGAGATGGCCAGGCCGACGACCCACATGTTCGCGCCGACGCCGGGCGAGTGCTCGATGCTGCTCAGCGGGGTGTAGGCGGTCCAGCCGAAGTCGGCGGCGCCGCCCGGGGTGAGGAAACCGGCGGTCGCCATCGTGCCGCCGAACAGGTACAGCCAGTAGGCGAAGGCGTTCAGCCGGGGGAACGAGACGTCGGGGGCGCCGATCTGCAACGGCACGACGTAGTTGGCGAACGCGAACACGATCGGGGTCGCGAAGAACAGCAGCATGATCGTGCCGTGCATGGTGAACAGCTGGTTGTACTGCTCCGGCGACAGGAACTGCATGCCCGGTCGGGCCAACTCGGCTCGCATGACCAGGGCCATCAGGCCACCGATCATGAAGAACACGAACGCGGTGACCATGTACATGATCCCGATCTGCTTCGCGTCCGTGGTGCGCAGCAGCCGCGCGATGGCCGACCCCTTGACCGGCTCTCGGACCGGCCATGGCCGGGTCACGACCGGCTTGGGTGCGACGGTGGTCACGAATGGCCTCCGGTTCTCGGTTGTCCCGCTCGGCACGCGTCGTCAGCTGCGGGCCGTCATCCGAAAGGATGTTAGTCCCCGGTAGGTGGCAGCACCGCTCGGGGTGCTCTGGCACCATGTCCGGCCTATCGTCGGGCCTACAGCGGGCCGACCAGGAGCCGGTAGTGCTCGCCGAAGATCCGCCCGCCCCGCCCGCGCAGCAACGGGTCGCGCAGCGCCGGCGGCACGTCGCGGGTGCGGTTGCGGTCCCGGGTCCGGTCCCGCACCCATCGGGTACGCGGACGACGACGGCTCTCGTACGCGACCAGGGCCGCCTCGACACTGCCGGCGGCCCGGAGCGACTCGGCGAGCACCACCGCGTCCTCGAGCGCCATGGCGATCCCCTGGGACAGGGTGGGTGCGGTGGCGTGCGCGGCGTCGCCGACCAGCAGTACCCGGCCCCGGTGCCAGCGGCCCAGCTCGACCTCGTCGGTGAGCCCGACCTGCACGTCGCGCCAGGCGGCCAGCACCGCCGGGACCGGCCCGCCGTAGCCGCCGAAGAGTTCGTGCAGCCGGGCGACCGGGTCGGCCGGGGCGACGGTGCCGGCCTCGTCGGCGTAGCAGTAGAGCCGCCCGGCACCGAGCGGCACCACGAGGAAGCCGGCCCGCCGGCCGAGCAGCGCCGTCCAGTCGGCGACGTCGGGGCCGTCGCATACCACGCCCCGGTAGACCACCTGGCCGGCGGGGCGGGGTGGACCGCCGAGCGCGGCCAGGGAGCGGACCGCCGAGCGGGGGCCGTCGGCACCGATCACCAGGTCGTACTCGCCGCCGGTGCCGTCGGTGAAGGTGACCGCGACCCCGGCGGGCAGCAGCTCCACGGTGCTCACCTCGGCGCCGTGCCGCACCGCGCCCCCGGCCCCGCTGAGCAGCACCTGGTAGAGGTCGCGGCGGGGCAGCGCCCGGCACTCACCCACCTCGGCCCAGAGCGTGTCGAGGTCCACCTCGCAGAGCGGGTCGCCGGCGGCGTCGAGGAAGCGCTGGCGGTGGATCACCTGCCCGAGGGGGCGGACCGGGCCGTCGAGGTCCAGTCGTCGTAGTGCGCGGGCGGCGTTGCCGGGCAGGTAGAGGCCGGTGTCGGCGAGCTCGTTGGGCGGGAGCTTCTCGGTGACGTCGGGCCGGAAGCCGGCCAGCCGCAGGGCCCGGGCGACGGCCAGGCCGGCGATGCCCGCGCCGACGACGAGGATGCGCAGGGGGGAGCCACGCATGGTGGTGTACGCCTCCGGAGGGGATCGGTACGCGGTGAAGGCAAGACACTACTCCGCGCGATCGGCGCACACCAGGGCCGGTGAGACCCATCGCCACCCTCCGGACTGGACAGAAAGTGGTTCAGCCCGTCGAACGCCGTTCGATTGAAGAATACCCATGGGCCGGAAGTCGTTCGTCTCACTAGAGTGACGGCGTGACGACGGACGAGTCATACCGCTCGGTCAAGTCGGCGGGCCGCGCGCTGGACGTGCTGGAGGCGTTGGCCGCCCCCGCCGGCCCCCGCTCGCCGGTGGAGCTGAGCCGGGCGCTGGGCATCCCCAAGAGCAGCCTGCACGCCATCCTGCGGACCCTGTTGGACCGCGAGTGGGTGGCCGCCGATCCGACCGGCACCCGGTTCTCGGTGGGCCTGCGGGCGCTGGAGGTCGGGGCGGCTTTCCTGGCCGGCGCGGACGCCGCCGCCCTCTACGACGTGACCCTGGACCGGCTCGCCGGGTGCTCCGGAGAGACGGTCCAGCTCTACCGCCTGGACCGCGGCTCGGTGGTGCTGCTGGCCCGGCGGGACTCGGCGCACATCGTCCGGCCGGTCTGCGCGGTGGGGCGTCGGCTGCCGGCGCACGCCACCGCGGCCGGCAAGGCGTTGCTCGCCGCGCGGACCGACGAGGAGGTCGACCGGCTGCTCCAGTGGCCGCTGGCGGCGGCCACCGGGCGGACGGTCACCACGCCGGAGGCGCTGCGGGCCGAGCTGGCGGCGGTCCGGCGGCGGGGCTGGGCCGAGGAGTGGGAGGAGTGCAGCCCGGGGCTGGCGGCGGTGGCGGTGGCCGTACCGCTGCGGGAGCCGGCGGTGGACGCGATCTCGGTGGCCGCGCCGGTGGACCGGCTGGGGCCGGAGGCGCGGAACCGGCTGGCGGCGGTGCTGCGGGAGGCGGCGCTCCAGGCCCGGACGGCCCGCGCGCTGCTCGCGCCCAACCGGTAGGACGTGGTTCACGTACGTGGACATGATCGCCCGTTAACTTAACCGGTTCAGTTGCGCAACAGTTTCAAGTGTGTAAATGTGACAGGGACCATGGGAGCGCTCCCGGTCATATCCGAGACAAGGTCCGGCGCCCCGCGCCGCAGCCAAGGAGCATCATGAAGCGTCCATTGCGGGCCCTCGCCGCCGCCGGCCTCCTGGCCGTCGGCACGATCGTGGCCGTCGCCGTCGGCGGCACCGCCTCCGCCGACACCCAGATCTGCGAGCAGTACGGCTCCACCGTCATCGGCGGCCGGTACGTGGTCCAGAACAACCGCTGGGGCACCACCGCCCAGCAGTGCATCAACGTCACCGGCAGCGGTTTCAACATCACCAGCCAGCAGGGTTCCGCGCCGACCAACGGCGCACCGGTGTCGTACCCCTCGATCTTCGTGGGCTGCCACTACACCAACTGCTCGCCGGGCACCAACCTGCCGGCCCAGGTGAAGTCGATCAGCAGCGCCCCCGGCAGCATCTCCTTCAACTACGTGGGTGGCGCGATCTACGACGCCGCCTACGACATCTGGCTCGACCCGTCGCCCAAGCGGGACGGGGTCAACGCCATGGAGATCATGATCTGGTTCAACCGGCAGGGCAGCATCCAGCCGATCGGCTCCCCGGTGGGCAACGCCAACATCGCGGGCCGCAGCTGGGAGGTGTGGCGCGGCAACAACGGCGGCAACAACGTCATCTCCTACGTCGCGCCGTCGGCGATCCAGGGCATGAGCTTCAACGTGCTGGACTTCATCGCCGACACCCGTAACCGGGGGGCGATCACCAACGACTGGTACCTGACCAGCATCCAGGCCGGCTTCGAGCCGTGGCAGGGCGGTGCCGGGCTCGCCGTCACCAACTTCTCCCAGACCGTCAACACCGGCGGCAACCCGCCGCCCACCACCGCCCCGCCGACCACGCCCCCGCCCACCGGCGGCGGCTGCGCGGTGAAGTACACGTCCAACTCGTGGAACAACGGGTTCACCGCCGACGTGACGATCACCAACCGGGGCTCCGGCGCCATCAACGGCTGGACCCTGACCTACAACCTGCCCAGCGGGCAGCAGGTCACCAGCTCGTGGAACGCCACCGTCAGCCAGAGCGGGTCGACGGTGACCGCCCGCAACGCCGCGCACAACGGCAGCATCTCCCCCGGTGGCACCGCGACCTTCGGCTACCAGGGCTCGCTGAACGGGACGTACTCGGCGCCGACCAGCTTCTCGCTCAACGGCGTCGCCTGCGCCCGCGTCTGACCCCACACCACCCACCACCATGCGGGGGCGTGACCGGCCGGTCACGCCCCCGCACCCCGTCCGGGCTCAACCGCCCAGGGCGTCGATGTCGCGCATCTCCTCGGCGGTCAGCGAGAAGTTCCAGATGTCGGCGTTGGCGCGGATGCGCTCCGGGGTCACCGACTTCGGGATCACCACGATCTCGTGGTCGACGTGCCAGCGCAGCACCACCTGCGCCGGGGAGACGTCGTGCGCGGCGGCGATCCGGGTCAGCACCGGGTCGGCCAGGTCGCTGGCCTTGAACGGGCTGTAGCCCTCCAGCACGATCCCCCGGTCCCGGTGCTCGGTGTGCCGCTGCCGGTCGTACAGCGTCGGGCTCCACCGGATCTGGTTGACCGCCGGGTTCTCCTCGGTGGCCTGGATCAGCTCGTCGAGCTGGGCGGTGGCGTAGTTGCTCACCCCCACCGCCCGGGTGAGGTTCTCGTCCCGGGCGGCCAGCAGCTCGCGCCAGACCGGGATGCTGTCCGCCGGTGACGACGGCGGCCAGTGGATCAGCCACAGGTCGACGTGGTCCGTGCCCAGCGCCCGCAGGCTCGCCTCGAGCGTCTCCCGTTCCCGGCCGACCCGGTCCGGCGGCAGCTTGGTGGTGATGAAGACGTCCTCGCGGCGTAACCCGCTCTCCCGCACCGCCCGACCCACCTCCTCCTCGTTGCCGTACATGGTGGCGGTGTCGAGGTGCCGGTAGCCGGCGTCCAGCGCGGCCAGCACCGCGTCGTAGCCGGCCTGGCCGGTGGCCTGCCAGGTGCCGAAACCGAGCAGCGGCATCCGGACGTCGCCGGGGAGCAGGACGGTGGGTTGGTCGAGGTCCATGCCGACCCTTCTACCCGACATCGGAGCGGACATGCCGCGCCCCCGGCGAACCCGGACGGATTGCCGGAGAATGCCGGTGTGCCGAGCATCGACCCGGGCCGACGGCGAGGAGCATCGTGTACCTGACCCACCTGGAATGTCCCCGCTGCGGTCGGGAGCACGACCCCGGCCGGCTCACCAACCTCTGCACGTGCGGCTCGCCGCTGTTGGCCCGCTACGACCTGGCCGCGGTGGCCGCCGCCGTGACCCCCGAGCGGTTCGGGTTGCGCCCCGCCGACCTGTGGCGTTACCGGGAACTGCTGCCGGTGGCCGACGAGCGGCACGTCACCACGCTGGGTGAGGGGTGGACGCCGCTGTTGCGCGCCCCGGCGTACGGCCACGAGATCGGCATCGCCGACCTGATCGTCAAGGACGAGGGACTCACCCCGACCGGGTCGTTCAAGGCCCGGGGGGCGGCGGTCGGGGTGAGCCGGGCCCGGGAGCTGGGCGTACGACGGCTCGCCATGCCCACCAACGGCAACGCCGGGGCGGCCTGGGCGACGTACGCGGCACGGGCCGGGATGGCGGCGACCATCGTGATGCCGTTGGACGCCCCGGTCATCTGCCGCCGCGAGTGCGTGGCCGCCGGGGCCGACCTGCGCCTGGTCGACGGGTTGATCGGCGATGCCGGACGCTGGGTGGCCGAGCTGGTGGCCGACGCCGACGGGGCCGTCTTCGACGCCGGCACACTGCGCGAGCCCTACCGGCTGGAGGGCAAGAAGACGATGGGGTACGAGATCGTCGAGCAGCTCGGCTGGCAGGTGCCCGACGTGATCATCTACCCGACCGGTGGCGGGGTGGGCCTGATCGGCATCCACAAGGCCCTGCACGAGCTGCGGGAGCTGGGCTGGGTGGGCGACAAGCTGCCCCGGTTGGTGGCCGTGCAGTCCACCGGCTGCGCGCCGATCGTCCGGGCGTTCGCCGCCGGGGAGGACCGCGCCCGGCCCTGGGTCGACGCGCACACGGTGGCCTTCGGGATCACCGTGCCGGCCCCGCTGGGCGACGAGCTGATCCTGACCGCGCTGCGGGAGAGCAGCGGCACGGCGGTCGCCGTGGACGACGCGGAGATCCTCGCCGACCTGCGGGACTTCGCCGCCCGGGAGGGGTTGCTGCTCTGCCCGGAGGGGGCGGCCTGCCTGACCGCCGCCCGCCACCTGCGCGCCGGCGGCTGGATCCGGGCCGACGAGCGGGTGGTGGTGCTGAACACCGGATCGGGGCTCAAGTATCCGGAGACGGTCGACGTCTCCGGCGTACCGGTGCGGTGACCGCCGGCCGCCCGGGTGCCGATCCGCGTCCCACGGACGGCACGTCCCACGGGACGCCGGTGGCGTCGGCGCCACCGGCGAGCAGTAGCGGACCTGCCGGATCTCGACGACGACGAAGGGCCCCGGCCACACGCACCGGGCGTGGGCAGGGGCCCTGTCGGTCGGCTCCGCCGGTCGGCGGCGGCACCGGGTCAGGACGTCGGCGGCTCGTCCTGGCCGGCGGCCTCCGCCGCGTCGGCTTCCTCCTTGGTCCGGTGCACCACCTGGTCGGCGTGCTCCGGCGGGCCGTAGACGGTGTAGAGGACCAGCGGGTTGGGCCCGGTGTTGACGAAGTTGTGCTTCGTCCCGGCCGGCACCACCACCAGGTCACCCTGGGCGACCTCCCGCGTCTCCCCGCCGACCCGGGCCTCACCGGTGCCGCTGACGAAGGTCAGGATCTGGTCGATCCCGTCGTGGACCTCCTCGCCGATCTCGCCGCCCGGCGGAATGGTCATGATCACCAACTGGGTCTTCTCGCCGGTCCAGAGCACCCGGCGGAAGTCTGGGCTCTTCTGGGCGACCGTCGCGATCGTGAAATGCTCCATGTTCCGCTCATACCCGCAACGACGACAGATCACGCCGGGCCGTGCAGATGATGGAATTCCCCGCCCCGGGCAGGTTTGCCCGTCGCCGGATCGGGCAACGACCACTCCAGACCGGCGCGGGCGATCGCACCGGTCGAACCAGGTCCCCGCTGGCGTACCGCCGGATGGCTGCGATGGTGGGAGACGGTCGGAGCGCGGCGACGGACGGCCGGTGGGTCGTACGGCGCCGTGCGCCCGTTCAGGCCAACACCGCCAGGTGGAACGGACGGTCGGAGACGCTGCCGTCGGTGGCGAACGTCTTGACGAACACCCCGTTGGGGATGCCGGTCCGCCCCACCACGCTGATGCCACCGGGCGGCGCGAGCCCGGCGCTGCCGGCCAACCCGATCGTGCCCACGTAACCGGCCCGGCTCACGTCCTGGTCGAAGACGACCTGGTACATGCCGGGGGCGAGCCGGGTGGCGGAGGCCGCGCCGAGACCACGGGCCAGGATGCCGTTGGCGTGCACCACGGCGTAGAGCATCCGGGCCGAGGCGGGCATGCCGGTCTGCCGGTAACTGACCAGTTGGGCATCGGCCAGGGCCACGTCGTCGCGGCCGGGGACGGGTTGGGTGGCCGGGCGACGCCGGGGACCGGTGCTGGACATGGTGCTCCTGCCTGCCGGCCACCTTCTCGGGCCGGGAGCGATGGGGGGTGACTCCACGATCCGCGCCGTACGACCCGGATCCGTACCTCGAAAATATGTCGGTCATGCCGGCTACCACCAGTCGACCGCATGTCCAGTAGCTGACATAAACCCGCCGTGAGCTGCGCAAACTCCGCCCATCGGCCGAGCTGCGCCCCGCCTGCGGAGCTGCGCCCGGCCGGCGGGCGGGTCGGCGACCGGGGCTAGCCTGCTGGGGTGGCCCGACTGCTGCTCGTCGAGGACGATCTGACCATCCGTACCCCGCTGGTCCGGGCGCTGCGCGACCGGGGACACGCGGTGGCCGCCGCGTCGACCGCGATGGAGGGTTTGCGGCACACCCTCGACGACCGGCCCGACCTGGTGGTGCTCGACCTCGGCCTGCCCGACCTCGACGGCGGCGAGCTGTTGCGGATGCTGCGTGCGGTCAGCGCCGTACCGGTGATCGTGGCCACCGCCCGCGACGACGAGCGGGAGATCGTCCGGCTGCTCGACGCCGGGGCGGACGACTACGTCGTCAAGCCGTTCACCGCCGTGCAGCTCGACGCCCGGGTGCGGGCGGTGCTGCGCCGGGGCAGCCCCGACCGGCCCGACGGCGAGGCCGTGCTGGCGGTCGGCGGGCTGCGCGTCGACCCGCGCGCCCGCCAGGTCACCCTGGACGGCGTACCGGTGGAGCTGACTCCGCGCGAGTTCGACCTGCTGCACCACCTCGCCGGCCGGCCCGGTGCGGTGGTGACCAAACGGGAGCTGCTCACCGAGGTCTGGCGGATCCCCTACGGCGGGGCGGACAAGACCGTCGACGTGCACCTGTCCTGGCTGCGCCGCAAGCTCGGGGAGAGTGCCCAGCAGCCGCGCTACCTGCACACCGTGCGCGGGGTCGGGGTGCGGCTCGCCCCGCCGGCGGACGACCGGTGAGCCGGCGACACGGCGCACCCGGCAGCGGCAGGTCCCGGTCTGCTGCCGACGCACCCGGCAGGGTGACGACCGGCCGGTGCCCCGACCGGGGTCGGGGCACCGGCTCGGCGGTGGGTCAGCGGACGGCGCAGGTCAGCACCGTCGGGGCCTGGTTGTCACCGGTGCCGACCAGGCCCCAGCTGGTGGTCGCGCCGGGCGGCAGGCTGCCGTTGTAGTTGGCGTTGGTGGCGGTGACCTGCCGGCCGGACTGACTGACCGTGGCGTTCCAGGACGAGGCGATCTGCTGTGCCCCCGCGAAGGTCAGCGCGGTGGTCCAGCCGGTGATGGTGGTGCTGCCGACGTTGCGCACCGTCACCTCGGCCTGGAAGCCGCCCGACCAGTAGCCGGTCACCCGGTATCCGGCCGAGCAACCGGCCACCGGCGCGGGCGTGCCGGTGGGGATGCCGGTCGGCGTCACGGTGGGGGTGGCCGACGGCGTCACGGTGGGGGTCGGGGTCGTCCCGTCCGAGGTGGTGTAGTCGGCCCGGGTGTACGCCGCCGAGCACGTCCCACCGCAGGAGGCGGGCAGCGCGAACCGGTAGACCCGACCGTTGTTGACCAGCGTGCCGGCCGCGTCGCGGACCCGGATCTGGAAGTCGGTGCCACCGGACGCGGTCGCCCCGATCACGTACGACTGTCCCATGTCGCTGTTCATGGTGGCGGCCGTCCACACCCCACCGGCCAGGTATTCCACCCCGTGGATGCCGTTGGGCAGGTGCGAGACGGCGATCGCCGGCCAGTACCGCTGGGCGCCCTTCATGAAGCCGATCCGGATGTCGCCGGAGTAGTCCGGCGCGGGCACGAACGACCAGGAGACGTGCCGGTTGTTCCAGTGGGTGGGGTTCAGGTCCCCCACCGGCGTCCCGTTGCGCACGAACCGGTTGAGCGAGGCGGTGGAGAGGTCCAGGTGGTAGGGGTCGTCACGGCACCAGGCGTTGCCGTCGCCGCAGCTGTCCGCCACCACCATGGTCAGGGTCGCCCCGTTGTAGGCGTCCGTGGTCCACGAACCGTTGCGGCAGAACGGCTGCCCCGGTGCGCCGTCGTTGACGCCGGTGCAGTAGTCGCCGATGGTGACCCGCACGAAGCGACCACAGTTGAGGCCGTTGTTCCACAGCCCGATCTTCGCCGCCTGGCTGGCCGGGATCGGCCGCAGCGGGTACGACGAGTAGTCACCGGGCAGGTCGTAGGCGTTGAGCGCGACGAAGTCCGGCGAGTCCAGCTCCGCCTGGGGCAGGCCGCAGCCGCCGTACGGGGCACCGAGGCCGTCGAAGTGGGTGGCGTTGCCGGTGACCGGGGTGCTCGGCTCGGGCACCGCGAGCGCACGGGCGGGCAGCGGAACGGCCAGCAGCAGCGCGGCGGCGGTCAACGCCGCGAGCAGGCCGGCACGGTGACACGACGATGTCATGGGGGTACGCCTTCCGGGCAGGATGGAGCGGGGACATGGTGATCGGATGCCCTTCCACGCCCGGCGTACCGCCCACCCATGCCACCACCGGCACCGACCACTGTCAATGCCCGATGTGGAGGGCCCCGGGTACGGTGCCGATCCGTCAGGACGATTGCCGGCAACCCCTGTGGCAGGGCCGGTCGGCCCGGTAGATTGAGGTATGGTGCCCGCCCCCGGGGGTCGGGTGGCGGAACCGGTCTACCGCCCCATCCTCACCAGCAGACGCGGTGAGCTGGAGGCGCTGGGTCATCTCGACAGCGCCTCGGCTCCCCTGGTCGCCCCGGTCCTCGACGTGTCCCCGGCCGATACCGGCCTGCCCGATCTGCTGCGCCGGCTGCCCGCCGGTCTGGTGCCGGCCGTCGACGTCTGCGCCCTGCCCGACGGGCCGGCCGGCGAGCTGGCCCGGTGGGACCTGCCCGTCCTGCCGGTGGTCGGGTTGGCCTGTGGCGACCGGCGGTTGGCGGCACACGGCGCGGCCTGTCGGGCGTACGCCCGGGGTGCGGTGGTCCGGCTGCGGATCGGCCGGGACCGGGCCGGCCCGGACGCCACGACGACGGCGGTGGAGCGGATCTGGCGGCGGACCGGGCTGGTCCCGGAGCAGTGTGACCTGCTGGTCGACACCGGTGACGTGTGCTGCCTCGCCGACCTGCGGGTCGCCGAGCCCCGGGTGCGCCGGGTGGTGGACTGGGCCTGCCGGCACGCCTGGCGCACGGTGACCGTGGCGGCCGGCGGGATGCCGCCGTCGCTGTCCCGGCTGCGCACCGACGAACCGGTCCGGGTGGACCGCTGGGACTGGCTGTTCTGGCGTCGGCTGACCGACCTGGGCGTCGGGTACGGCGACTACGGCGTGGTCCCCGCCCCGCCGGGCGACGTGGAGCCGGGCGACCGGCTGCCGACGGTGCGGTACACCACCGACGACGGGTGGTGGATCTACCGCTGGTCGCGGCGGGGTGGCCGGGGCGACGAACGGTTCGCCGACCTGTGCCGCACGCTGGTCACCGCCGCACACTGGCCGGCCGCCGGGGCGGGGTTCTCCTGGGGTGACCACGAGTTGCTGCGGCGGGCCCGCCGGGTCACCGGGGCCGGGTCACCGGCGAACTGGACGGCATGGAGCACGTCGCACCATCTGGCGCACGTGCTGTCGGAGCTGACCGGGCCGGTCGACGGGCGTCGTCGGGGCCCGCCGACGGGCGTCGACGACCGGGACGGGTTCACCCGGCCGCACCGCGGCGGGGAGCACCGGTGGGCCCGCTGACCGGGTCACTCCTGCTCGGTGAAGCCGAACTGGACCACGCCCTCGTCGTCGACGGAGGCGTCCACGGAGGTGTCGTTGAGCAGTTCGGCGGCGTCGGGGTCGAGGAAGATACGGGCCCCTTCGGTGTCGACGACCTGATCGCCCTGCGCCGGCACGGGCACCAGTTCGATGGTGAGCGCACCGGCCTCGGTGTCGGCGGCGATCCGCAGCCCGCCGTCCTGGGCCACGTCCTGCTGGGCGGCGAGGTCACGGATCACGAGTACGGCGTTGTCGGTCATCGTGAGCATGGTGGGACTCCTCGGGATCATCGGGATCATCAGGGTCGGAACGTCGCTCGACGACACGTGCGCGTTCCCTGCGGCGAACCGGTGCCCGCCGGGTGATTCGGGGCGTCTTCGTGCCGCCCTCCCCACCCACGGTGCCTGCCGCCCGGAGGTTCGTCAAATAGAGCGCCGGCTATCGGCGAATCCGCAGAACATCCACGTTTCCGCTCCTCAGCCCCCTGATCTTTCCTACCCTGAGCGCATGGACGCTGCCCGACGGTACGCCGCAGAACTGCTCGGCACCCTGCTGCTGGTCCTCGCCGGGGTGGGCACCGCCGTCTTCGCCCAACTCCAGGGCGGCGTGGTGGCCGTGGCGCTGGCCTTCGGGTTCGTGCTGGTGGGGTTGGTGTACGCGATCGGCCCGCTCTCCGGCGCGCACCTCAATCCGGCGGTGACGATGGGGGTGCTGCTCTCCGGCAAGATCTCCGTGGTCGGCGCGGTCGCGTACTGGATCGCGCAGTTCGTGGGGGCCACGGTGGCCGGCTTCGTCATCTGGGGGCTGGTCCGCTGGGGTGGCGTGGCGGACCAGACGGGAGCGTTGGGCACCAACGGTTACGGGGTGCACATCAACCGGGGTGGCACGGCGGTGCTGGAGGTCATCCTGACGTTCCTGTTCGTGCTGGTGGTGCTGGTGGTGACGAGCCGGGTCGAGCACGCCGGCTTCGCCGGTCTGGCGATCGGCCTGGCCCTGGTGGCGGTGCTGCTGGTGGGAATCACCCTGGACGGCACCTCGATCAACCCGGCCCGGTCGTTCGGTCCGGCCGTGTTCGAGGGCGGTGCCGCGCTCCGGCAGCTGTGGGTGTTCATCGTCTTTCCGCTGCTCGGCGGGGCGCTGGCCGCGCTGGCCGCCCCGCTGCTGGTGGCGCCGAGCCGGCACTTCCGTGCCGAACCCGACGCGCCCGATCCGGCCGCGCCGGACCCGACCTGACCCCGACCGGGGCCAGCCGACCGGGGCCAGCCGACCGGGGCCAGCCGACCGGCTGAGCCCGACCGGTGGACGCCACCCGGGTGGTCAGCGCCGTTGCAGCACCACCACCGGGATCTCCCGGTCGGTCTTGCTCTGGTATTCGTTGTAGGCCGGCCAGATGCCGGTCATCCTCGGCCACATCCGCGCCCGCTCCGCCGGCTCGGCGGTCCGCGCCCGGACGGCGAACGTCTCCGGGCCCACCTGCACCTGCGCGTCGGGTTCGTCGAGCAGGTTGAGATACCAGGAGGGGTGCTGGGGCGCACCACCCTGGGAGGCGACGATCAGGTAGTCGTCGCCGTCCCGCCCGTAGATGAGCGCGGTGCGGCGTAGCCTGCCGCTGCGCCGGCCCCGGGTGGTCAGCAGCAGCGTGTAGACGCCCGGCTGCCACTCGTGCCCCTCGGCACCGCCGGTCGCGACGTACCGCCGGATGTGATCGGCGACCCAGCCCTCGGGGCTGTCCAGCACCTGCTCGTCGGTCGACATCTGCGCCTCCGGGTAGCTCGTGGCATCGACCCGGCCACGCTATCCCGACATAAACCCCAAAGGCGGGCGAACGACTCAACGCACCGCTGCCGCCTGGAGGTTCACGTTGCCGCAACTGCTGTTGAAGGTCTTCTCGACGGTCCAGCGGATCAGCAGCTGCTCACCCCGGGGCACCCGGTACCGGATGACGAACTGGGCGGTGTGGGTGGTGTGCGGGTCCTCCAGCCGCAGCGTGCGGGTCGCGCCGCCGGTGGACAGCCGCACGTCCAACCGACCCTGGGCCATCCAGGTGCCGGCGAAGAGGTGCACCGTACGCGGTTCACCGTCGCCGGTCACGGCCAGCGCGAACCCGTTACCGACCCCGCAGACGAACACACCGGTGGCGGTGGCGGAGACTGCCGGCACCCCGGCACCGTCACGCCACCCGAACAACTCGGGATTGGTGTCGTACCGGTCGCGTGCACCCCGGCCGCCCTCGTCGCGGATCTCACCGGTGCCGCCGCTCTTACGGATCAGGGTCTCCGGCCGGTTGAGGCCCCAGTGCACCCAGTCCCGGGCGCCCAGGGCGGTCAGGTCCACCTCGGCGGGCACCTCGGCCCGGGAGACGCTCAGCGTCGGCGCGGCCGGGGACGCCGCCGGGGTGGCCGTCGGCGTCGGTGGCCCGCTCGGCGGCGGCGGGGTGCGTTCCCGGGGCTGCAGGCCGGGTGCGACGACCCCGGCCTCGGCCGACACGCCCACCCCCGTCGCCCCGGTCGGATAACCGGCCGGGGTCGGCGCACCGGCCGGCAGCACCAGGTCGGGCTCCGCCGGGTCCGGGTCCGGGCCCAGATAGGTCACCAGCACCGCAAGGCAGGCCAGGCCGGCCACCGAACCGATCGCCCAGCGGCGGCGTTGCCGACGACGGGCCTCCCGCCGTTGGGCGATGCGCGTCGTCGGGCCCGGCCCGATCCGCCAGGTCTCTTGGTCGTTCACGTATGTCCCACTCCCCAGCCCGACGCCCGCGACCGGTCGGGGAGGGGGTGCGGTCGCGCCGTGAGCGTTCTCACGTTTTCATTCCAGGGCCGCCATGCGCCATATGCCAGCGGGTGGGCGTTTCCAGTTTGTTACCAAGTGCGTGCCGCGGAAAGTTTCCTACCTAATATGAAAGACCAGCTCAGCCGCGAAATGGCCAGAAGATCAACGATAGGGGGCCGTCAGCGGATCTCGAAACCCAGCGCCCCGGCCAGCACCATCGCCTGGGTCGGGTCGATCACCGCGCCGGCCCGCTCGACCGCCGTCGGGTCCAACGCGGTGAGGTCGCTGCCCCGCAGATCGGCCCCGGTGAGACGCACCGCGCGCAGCTGGGCCGCCGAGAGGTCCACCCGGGCCAGGGTCGCGCCGGTCAGGTCCGCCCCGGACAGGTCGACCTCCCGCATCCGGACGTCGCTGAACTGCGCGCCCCGCAGGTCGGCCCCGGGCAACCCGACGAACGACCAGTCCCCGCCCGACACCCGCAACGGACGCAACGCGCACTGGTCGAACGTGCTGCCGACCAGCTTGCAACCGGTGAACTCGGCCTCGAACAGGTTGCACCGGCGGAACCCGCAGCGGACGAAGGCCGAGTCGGTGTGCCGGGAGGAGTTGAACGACACCCCGCCGAAGTCACACCCGGTGAACGAGGCACCCCGGGTGACCGCCTCGGTCAGGTCGACGTCAGTGAAGACGCAACGCACGAAGTGCCGGTCGACCAGCTCCTCGGCGTACCAGTCGGTGTGGCGGAACGTCTCGTCCTCGATGGTCTGCGGCACCACCCCACCCTAAGTGCGAGCACCGACACCACCACCGCACCTTTCGTCCGGCGCGTACCGGCTAGTAGTTTCGGCGGGTGAGCGTGGCACCCAGCACCGACCCGGCCCGTACCGGCTTCGACCCGGCCCGTCTGGCCCGCATCGACGAACACTTCGGCCGGTACGTCGACGACGGGCGGCTGGCCGGTTGGCAGATCGTCGTCACCCGTCGCGGCGAGGTGGCGCACTCCTCGGTCCATGGGCTGCGCGACGTGGAGGCGGGCAGCCCGGTCGAGCCGGACACCATCTGGCGGATCTACTCGATGACCAAGCCGATCACCTCGGTCGCGGCGATGATGCTGTGGGAGGAGGGCCGGTTCGAGCTGACCGACCCGATCAGCCGCTGGCTGCCGGAGTTCGCCGACGTCCGGGTCTTCGACAGGGGTTCGGCGCTCAAGCCGTACACCGTGCCGGCGGTCGAGCCGATCCGGGTGTGGCACCTGCTCACCCACACCGCCGGGCTCACCTACGGCTTCGCGCAGACCTCGGTGGTCGACGCGCTCTACCGGGCCGCCGGCTACGACCTCGGCGTGCCGCCGGGGCTGGACCTGGCCGGGGCGAGCGCCGGGATGGCGCAGCTGCCGCTGCTGTTCCAGCCCGGCACCGGCTGGAACTACGGGGTCTCCACCGACGTGCTCGGCCGGCTCATCGAGGTGGTCTCCGGGCAGAGCCTGGCCGACTTCCTCACCGAGCGGGTCCTCACCCCGCTGGGCATGACGGACACCCGGTTCTGGGTCGACCCGGCCGACGCCAAACGGCTCGCCGCCCTCTACACCCCGCACCCGGGCACCGGCCGGGCGGTCCGCGCCGACCAGCTCGGTGCCGCCGCGCTGACCCGCCCGGAGTGCTTCTCCGGCGGGGGCGGGCTGGTCTCCACCGCCGCCGACTACCACCGGTTCACCCAGCTGCTGCTGCGCGGCGGCGAGCTGGACGGCGTACGACTGCTCGGGCCCCGCACGGTGCGTTACATGACCCGCAACCACCTGCCCGGCGGCGGTGACCTGGCGTCGTTGCAGCCGCAGGGGTTCGCCGAGACGGTGCTCGACGGCATCGGTTTCGGCCTGGGCTTCGCCGTGGTGCAGGACCCGGTCCCGGCCAAGGTGCCGAGCAGCGTCGGCGAGTTCTACTGGGGTGGGCTGGCCAGCACCGCGTTCTGGGTCGACCCGGCCGAGGAGATCACCGCCCTGCTGTTCACCCAGCTGATGCCGTCGAGCACCTACCCGTTGCGCTCCCAGCTGCGTCAGCTCGTCTACGCCGCCCTGGTCGGCTGAGCCGCGCCGGGCCGGGCGACGGCGGTGCCGGCCCGGCCGGCGGGGTCAGTCGGCGAGGCTGGCCGGGAAGCCGCCGGTGGCGATCGGGCCCCAGCTTCCGATGGTGACCCGGATCAGCGACTTGCCCTGCGCCACCATGGCCGCCCGGTACTCGTCCCAGTCCGGGTGCTCGCCGGAGATGCTGCGGAAGTATTCCACCAGCGGGTCCAGCGCGTCGGGCAGGTCGAGCACCTCGGCCGTGCCGTCGACCTGCACCCAGGGGCCGTCCCAGTCGTCGGAGAGCACGCAGGCGGAGACCCGGGGGTCCCGGCGGATGTTGGCGACCTTGGCGCGCTGCGGGTAGCTGGAGATGACCAGTCGCCCGGCGGCGTCGACCCCGCAGGCGACCGGGGAGGACTGCGGCCGGCCGTCGGCCCGGGTGGTCATCAGCAGGACCCGGTGGCGGGGGCGGACGAATTCGATCAGGGCGTCCCGGTCGACCCGGGTGTTGGTTGCGATGCTGCGTGCCATCCCCCGGTTCTACCAGGTCCGCCGGCCGGTGGCCCCGGTGGCGTCAGCCGGGGCGACCGGTGACCCGACCCCGCGCCGGCTGGGCGGGGACCCGGGGGCGGACGGTGGGCCGCCAGGCTCGGCCGTTGGCATAGATGACCCGGAAGCCGAGGTACGCCGCGAGCGGCGCCCAGTGCGCCGAGCCCATCCGCAGCTCGGCGGCGTTGTGCCGTTGGCCGTTGGCGAGCACGTCGAGCAGCACCGTCTCGAAGGCGGCCGACTCGACCCAGTCGACCTCGCGGGTGAAGCCGCAGATCAGGGCCGCGCCGGTGACGTCGAGGAAGTCGCGCAGCGTGGCGTCGGAGGCGCGCAGCACCGAGCAGCTGCCGAAGTAGAGCCGCCGGCCCTCACCCCGGCCGGCCATCCGCTCGGCGACGTCGGCCAGCTCGACGGAATCCCAGTCGGTGAGGCAGAGCCGGCTGGGCTCGCCGTGCATGGCGAAGAAACCGACCCGGTGATCGGCGTACTGCTTGAGCAGCCAGCGGTCGAGGAAGTAGAACAGCTCGTCGCGGGTGGCGGCGTCCTTGTGGATGTAGCGGATGCGGCCGAGGCGTTCGAGCAGTTCGAGGGTGGGCAGCACGGAGCCGCGCTCGTTGAGGTCGCGGTGCCACTGCCCCTCGACACAGAAGACCCCGCCCCGCGCCACGTGCACCTCCCCGACCTCGCCGGCCGGGACGACGTTACCGGGTCCCGGTCACGAACCCCCATCGCCCTCGGTGCCCGACTGGTCAGTTTCGACAGGCTTCGCCTTGGTAGCGAAATCCGTCCCCGGTCGGTACGACCTGACCGAATTACTATTCCCCGCATTTCACAGGCAATACCCAGGTATCACTAATCGCGAGGACAATTCCCCTTTATCACCACGAATCAGCTCGTCAGCTGTCAGGGTGGAGGTCGCAGGACGTCCCGGGCGATGCCCTGTTCACCACCCCAATCACTTCCAATCGGGAGGACTTCTGTGCGCCAGAACACTGTGAAGCGGGCACTCGTCGCGTTCGCCCTGGCTCTGCCGGGAGCCGCGATCGCCACGGTGGCCGCCGCGCCAGCGGCCCACGCCGACGGCTGCTACACCTGGAAACGCGACCTCTACCAGGGTCGCTCCGGGGACGACGTCCGCCAGTTGCAGATCCGGGTCGCCGGTTGGGCGGGACGAGGGGGAATCGTCCGGATCGACGGGGACTTCGGTCCCGAGACCGCCGCGGCGGTCAAGCGCTTCCAGAGCGCGTACGGGCTGCGCAGCGACGGCATCGCCGGCAAGCAGACCTTCAACAAGCTCTACCAGCTCCAGGACAACGACTGCACGCCGGCCCACTTCAGCTACCGGGAGCTGGACGCCGGCTGCGGCAAGGGCGGGTGGAGCGGCGGCCCGCTCTCCGCCACCGACACCAAGGCCACCTCGGTGCGCACCATGTGGAAACTGGAGGCGCTGCGGCGCAGCCTCGGTGACAAGCCGCTCAACGTCACCAGCGGCTTCCGCGACTCCCGCTGCAACAAGCAGGTCGGCGGGGCCTCGGACAGCCAGCACCTCTACGGCAACGCCGCCGACCTGACCTCGGGGAGCAGGTCACTGTGCGAGGTGGCCCGCGCCTCCCGTGACCACGGGTTCAGCGGCATCTACGGCCCCGGGTACGCCGGCCACGACGACCACGTCCACGTCGACTCCCGGCGGGAGAACAACCGCGACAAGTCGACCAACCGCACCAGCTGGGCGGCGCCCGACTGTGGCGTCAGCCGCTGACCCGCGCGGCAGCCGATGCCGGCCCGGCCCCACGGGATCATCGGGGCCGGGCCGGCATCGGGGTACCGGAGGCGTCGGCCGGGCCTGAGCGCTCAGCTCGCCCGGGGCCAGCGCGGCGCGGCGGCCGGGGGTGTCACCGGCCGTCCCGGCACGCCGCCACGCACTGCGGGCCGCATCCCCGCAGCGGACGGCCGCGCCCCGGGTGTCCCGGGCCGGCCGACCTGGCCACGGGCCGGATAGCCGGCCGCCGCCGGGGCGGTCCGCGCCGGTGCCGTCCCGGGCCGGGGCGTGGTGTAGGTGAACGGGAAGGGCACGTGCACGAACGGATTTCCGTGCCGGATCAGCGCGTCGATCTGACGATCGTTCAACCCGTGGTTCTCCAGCACCCGTCGTCCCCAACGGTGCAACCGGCACGGGTACGACGACCCGTCGTTGCGGCACAGCGGCCCGTTGGGCCACTCCTCGGCGGCGTGCACCACGACCGCCCGTACCGCGAGCCGGACGTCCTCGGGTGTCAACGAGACGGGCACCGGCACCTCACCCAGAACCTGATCGATGGGGTCCGTCGACTGCTCACCAACTCGCACGGCAGGCCTCCCGCAGCTCGGCAGCAGTTGCGGCTGAATCGCCGCAACGCATCCTCGCGCAGTGGTACGGGCGGTGACCGGCGTCGGTTCAATCCCCCCAGGCGGTGAGCAGATCCTCCGGCGTCAACACCTGCACGCCGTCCACCACCGCACCGGCCCGGGCGACCGCCAGCAGCGCCACCTGTTCGTCGGCACCGGGCAGCCGGACCGACCCAGGTCCGGTTTCCGCTTGTCAGGCCAGGCCCGCGTCGTGCACCAGCAGCGCCACCTGGACCCGGTTGTTGAGCGCCAGCTTGGTCAGCAGCCGGGACACGTACGCCTTGACCGTCGCCACGCTCATGAACAGCTCCGCCGAGATCTCCGCGTTGCTCCGGCCGTGGCCGAGCGCCACCGCGACCTCCCGTTCCCGCTCGGTGAGCCCGGCCAGCAGCCGCAGCGCCCGGTCCCGACGCGGGTCCGCTCCCGGTGTCGGCCCGATGGTCAGGTGGCTGATCAGCTGGCGGGTCACCGTCGGCGACAGGGTCGCCTCACCGGCCGCCACCCGCCGCACCGCCCGGACGATCTCGGCGGGTGGGGTGTCCTTGAGCAGGAAACCGCCCGCGCCGGCCCGCAACGCCCGCAGCACCTGCTCGTCGGCGTCGAAGGTGGTCAGCACCAGCACCTCCGGCGGGTGCGGCAGCGCCCGCAGCGCCTCCGTGGCGGCCAGCCCGTCCACCCGGGGCATCCGGATGTCCATCAGCACCACGTCGGGCGCGCACGCGGCGACGGCGGCGGGCACCTCGTCGCCGTCGGCCGCCTCGCCGACCACCCGGACGTCCGGCACCCCACCGAGGATCATCGACAGCCCGGCGCGGACCAGCGCGTCGTCGTCGACGATCAACACCCGCACCGGGCCGTCGTCGCTGTCTGGCAGACCGGTCACCGGACACCACCGGCCACCCGCTCGGCAGTCCCGACCGGGCGGCCCGGGCCCACCGGGACGACCGGACAGACCGGGACGACCGGACAGGCCAGGACGACCGGACAGGCCGGGACGGCCACGGCAACCGGACAGCCCGTGCCGAGCACGGCAACCGGGCGACTCATGCCGGCCACGGCAGCCGGGCGGCCAGCCGGAAGTCGCCGGTCGCGCCGTCCCGGCCGTGCGTCAGCCGGCCACCGGCCAGGTTGACCCGCTCGGCGATGCCGACCAGCCCGGTGCCGGCACCGGGCAGGCCCGCAGCCGGTGAGCCCACCGGCCAGGGGTTACGGATCTCCACGGCCAACTCCCGACCCGGCCCGCCGGCCAGCCGGACACCGACCGCCGTGTCGGGGGCGTGCTTGCGCGCGTTGGTCAGCCCCTCCTGCACGATCCGGTACGCGCTGCGCCCCACCGCCGTCGGCACCCCCGCCAGGTCGGCGACCTCGTCGACCAGGGTGACCCGTACCCCGGCGGCCCGGGACTCGGCGACCAGCGCGGGCACGTCGGCGAGGGTCGGCTGGGGGCGTTCCGGTGCGGCGTCGCCGCCGGAGGTGTCGGCGCGGAGCACCCCGATCACCTCACGCAGGTCCTGTAGCGCGGCGTGCGCACTGCCCCGGATCACCCCGGCCGCCCGCGCCACCTCCTGCGGTGACGCGTCCGGGCGAAACTCCAACGCCCCGGCGTGCAGGCTGAGCAGCGAGATCCGGTGCGCCAACACGTCGTGCATCTCCCGGGCGATCCGGTTGCGTTCCAGCTGCCGGGCCTGTTCGATGCGGAGCTGCTGCTCGGCCTCGGCCCGGTGGGCGCGGTCGCGCAGCGACAGCACGAGCTGCCGGCGGGCCCGGACGAACAGCGCCCATGCCACCACGATCCCGACGAACATCACCGTCCAGGCCACCGTCGCCAGGTAGGGCAGCGTCGGGTCGGGGCGCACGACGGTGTAGAGCGGGATGACCGCCAGGTGGAAGCCGACCAGCGCCGCACCGATCGGCAGCGGCCGGTGGACCAGCACGGTGAACACCACGACCAGCAGCGCCACCCCGGCGGTCACCGAGAACAGGGCCAGCGGCAGGCCCGCCACGGCCAGCCCGACCGGCCAGCGCCGGCGCAGCCACAGGGCCGCGCAGAAGATCAGGCCCGCCGCCAGGTCCACCCCGACCAGCCAGGGCGGCCCGGCGTTGTGGGCGAACTGCGGGTCGGGCGACACCGCGTCGCCGAAGCCCACCAGCGCCCAGCCGACGGCGAGCAGGAAGGCCACCGTGTCGACCAGCCAGTCCCGGGGCGTACGGCGGGATGCCCTCGTCTCGGGCGTCAGCGCCCCCGGCAGCAGCCAGGGATGATCGGGTACGACGGCAGCACTCACCCACCCATGCTAGAAACCCGGCCGGCCGCCCGGACACCAACCAAAGTCGAGGTCTGCCGGTAGACCTAGGTAGGGGTGACACTCGACCGCCGGCCGCAGCGCCCGGCCGGGTGGTCGCGACAGGCTCGACGGCATGATCACCGTGAAGAACCTCACCAAGCGGTACGGCCCGCACCCCGCCGTCGACGACGTCTCCTTCCGCTGCGAGCCCGGCACGGTGACCGGCTTCCTCGGCCCGAACGGGGCGGGCAAGTCCACCACCATGCGGATGCTCTGCGGGCTGACCCGACCGAGCTCCGGCACCGCCACCGTCGCCGGCCAGCCCTACCGGGAGCTACCCAACCCGGGTCGGGAGGTGGGTGTGCTGCTGGACGCCTCGGCGCAGCACGTCGGGCGCAGCGGGCGGGAGACGCTGACCCTGGCCGCCCGGACCATGGGCGTGGACGCCGACCGGGTGCCCGCCGTCCTGGACCGGGTGGGCCTGAACCCGGTGGCGGCGAAGCGGCGGGTCGGGGCGTACTCGCTGGGGATGCGGCAGCGGCTCGGCCTGGCGCTGGCGCTGCTGGGCGAGCCCCGGGTGCTGGTCCTCGACGAGCCGGCCAACGGCCTGGACCCGGAGGGGATCTTCTGGATGCGCGGCCTGCTGCGCGACTTCGCCGACCGGGGCGGCACCGTGCTGCTCTCCTCCCACCTGCTGCGGGAGGTGGAGGCGGTCGCCGACCGGCTGGTGGTGATCGGCGGCGGCCGGGTGGTCGCCCAGGGCGGCAAGGACGAACTGCTCGCCGGGGCGGGCACCCTGGTCCGGGCCCGCGACCCGCACGCCCTGCGGCTCACCCTCGACCGGGCCGGGCTGGACGCCACCGCCAACGCCGACGGCGGGTGCGTGGTCCGCGCCGAATCCGACGCCGTCGGGCAGGCCGCCGCCGACGCCGGGTTGGTCCTCACCGAGCTGCGGCCGGCCGGCGGCGGTGGCCTGGAACAGCTCTTCCTCACCCTGACCGCCGGCGCGAGCACCAAGGAGGCCGTGCAGTGACCACCATGACTACCACTCCCCCCGGCACCGTCCGCAAGGCGGTCCCCGGCCCGTCCCTGGCCCGGCTGATCGGGGTGGAGCTGCGCAAGCTGGGCGACACCCGGGCCGGCCGTTGGCTGCTGGCCTCGATCGGGCTGATCGCCGCCGCGATCGTCGCGCTGCAACTGCGCTTCGTCGACGACGCCGGGCAGACCTTCAGCAACTTCTTCACCGCGTCGCTGGCGCCGGTGGCGTTGCTGCTGCCGGTGCTGGGCATCCTGTCGATCACCGCCGAGTGGTCCCAGCGCACCGCGCTGACCACGTTCGCCCTGGTGCCGCGCCGGGAACGGGTGATCGTCGCCAAGCTCGCCGCCGTGCTGCTCGCCGCGTTGGCGTCGGTGCTGGTGAGCCTGGCCGTCGCCGCCGTCGGCACCCTGCTGGCCGGGGTCACCGGCGGGGCGGGCGACTGGAACTTCGACCCGGCACTGGCCGGGCACGCCGCCGTGTTCCAGGCCATCAACGTGCTGATCGGCGCGGGATTCGGGTTGCTGCTGCTCAACACCCCACTGGCGATCGTCACCTCGCTGCTCCTGCCGACCGTGTGGGGCATCCTGTCCGCGATGATCTCGGCGCTGCACGGCCCGGCCCGCTGGCTGGACACCTCGATCACCATGGAGCCGCTGCTCGGCCCGGACGTGACCGCCGGGCAGTGGGGTCGGCTCGGGGTGTCCCTGCTGGTCTGGGTGGTCGCGCCGCTCGCCGCCGGGCTGGTGCGCACGATGCGGCGGGAGGTGCACTGACCATGCGGGCGCGGGAGCCGGGCGCACCGACCACGGTCGGGGGTGACGTCGGGGAGCTGCTGGTGATGTGGGTCGGCTTCCCGCTGCTGGGCGGCGCCCTGGGCGGGCGGCTGCCCATGGTCGCCGACTGGGTGGCCGGGCTGCCCTGGGCTCCGGTGCAGGGCTGGTTCGAACTGGTCGCCGGGTTGCCGTACCAGCGGGCACTGGTCGGGGGCCTGCTGCTCGGGATGCTGGCCGGGCTGCTCCTCGCCTACGTCGGCACCCGGGAGCGGTTGATCGTCACGGTGGACCGGGGCGGGGTCCGGTTACGCCGCGACGGCGTCGACCGCGAGCTGGCCCGACGCACCGTCACCGCCGTCTTCGTCGACCGCAAGGAGCTGGTGCTGCTCGGCCCGGCCGGCGCGGAACTGGCCCGGGATCGGTCCGACCTGAGCGGACGACGGCTGGGCGACGCCTTCCGTGAGCACGGTTGGCCGTGGCAGGACGGCGATCCGCACCGGGACGCCTACCGCCGGTGGGTGGCGGGGCTGCCCGAACTGCCGCCGGGGGCGGACCCGCTGCTGGGCGCGCGGCAGCGGGCCGTCGAGGCCGGCCGGCAGCGCGACGCCCGGGAACTGCGCGGTGAACTGGCCCGGCTCGGCGTGGTCGTCCGGGATGAGGGCAGACGGCAGTACTGGCGGACCGTTCCGCTTCCCCGGGAGGAAACCCCGCACGGGCGGTAGCGTTGCGGTGGAGAAGATCCCCCGCGACCGGGAGCGTGTCCGATGACCGAGCGGCAGCCGTACCGGGTGCTGGGCCGGCACCCCGGCTTCGAGCTGCGCCGGTACCCGGCCCACCTGGTCGCCGAACTGCGCATCGACGGTGGGTTCGCCGCCGCCGGCACCGCCGCGTTCCGGCCGCTGGCGGCGTATCTGTCCGGGGCCAACCGGTCCCGCCGCCGGATGGGCACGAACGGGCCGGTGGTCCAGGCGGCGACCGGCTCCGAGCAGATCGCGATGACCGCACCGGTGGTCCAGGAGGAGGGCGACCGGCCCGGGGCCTGGCGGGTGTGGTTCGTGCTGCCGGCGCGGCTCAGCCCGGCCACCGTGCCCGAACCGGAGGACCCCCGGATCACCGTCCGGGAGATCCCGGAGCAGTTGGCCGCAGCGGTCCGGTTCGCCGGGCGGTGGACCGACCGGGCCTTCGATCAGCGGGCCACCGCGCTGGGCCGGGCCGTCACCGACGCCGGGCTGACCCCGTCGGGGGCGATCCGGTACGCCCGGTTCGACCCGCCGTGGAAGCCGTGGTTCCTGCGGCACAACGAGGTGGTGCTGCCGGTCGTCGAGTGACCGCCGCCCGCGCCCCTCGACGGGGTTACCGTCGCTGTGCTCCGGGCGGCGGGGACGACGTGCCGGCCGGCGAACCCTGCCGGTGACGCTGCCCCGGGACGCCTGCCGTCCCGGAGGTGCCGACCGAGGCGATCACGGTCCCCGTTCGACGCGGCGGCAGTGGACAGGCAATCACTGTAGGTGATCGCCGTGCTCTCAGCCTCGTACCCGAGGGTCTCCACACCGGACCTTCGGCCGGACGGCGGACGGATCCGGCCGGCTACGCCCGTCGTTCCGGTCAACCGGCGTCGGCCACCCGAACCGCCGCGACGTCCGGGGCGGGCCGGTCGTGACCCAGGACGGTCGGCCGGGTCAGCAGAAGTGCGGTGCCGAGCTCGGCGAGCAGCCCGGCGAGCGCGGGGAGGACGTCCCGGTCCCCACCGGCGATCGGACTGTTGCCGGCAAGCGCGGTCCACGGCGCCCCGACGCTCAGAGCCGCGCTGACCAACACCGCGACGAACAGCAGCGCCGAGGGTACGACAAGTGCGAACGGGACGAACCGCGCGTGCCACCACCACGCCGGTCGACCACCCGGCCAGGGCCGGACCAGCAGTGTCACCCCCACGAGCAGCACCGCGCCGAGCAGCGCGGCCGCGACGAGCCGGTCCCCCGGTCCGACCAGGCGGACCAGCGGTAGGCCGATCCCACCGACGACTGCCGACCCGACCGCCAACGTGATCCGGGCCCGATCGCGGTCGGGGGCGGCGGCCAGCGCGCCCGCCACGGTCAACGTCAGCAGGAGCAGGCCGGTCACCAGGGTGGCCGGGCCGAGCGCGGGCTCCCGGTCGGTCGGCGACCGGGTCAGTACGGCGACCAGCGCCGACACCGCCGTCACACCGGCCATCCCGGTCAGCACCCTCCGGTCCCGGCCGGCCACGCCCGCGCGGTGGATCGGACCGTCCACACCGGTCGCCGCGTCCCGGCGTACGCCAAGGGCGGCGGTGCTGGCGACGGCCAGCCAGCCGGCGGCGACCAGCAGCGCGGTCGCGCCGGGGCCGGTGGGGTCGGCCCGGTCGACGGCGACGTCGGCGACCAGCGCGGCACCGCCGAGCAGCACGGCCGGCAGGGCCCAGGACCGTCGGCCGCCACCGGCCAGCACCAGCCCGGACACGACCGCCACCAGTGTCAGGAAACGCAGGTCACGGGCCCAGTAGGTGTGCGCGCCGGGGAGTCGTTCCGACCACGGGCCGGCCGGTTCGGTGAGCGGTTGCCAGCGGGTCATCCCGACCGCCCAGCAGACCACGGCCACGCCGGCGAGCCCGGTGCCGACGGCGGCGAGCCGGATGACCGGTCGCGGAGCGTGACCGGGCGGGGTGGGCATCATGGATGGTCAGACGACATCCGGGCGGTTACGGTTCCCCCTCTGGGGAGGTGCCGCCGGTGTACGTCGTGTCCGTGATCAACTACAAGGGCGGGGTGGGCAAGACCACCGTGACCGCCAACCTCGGTGCCGAACTGGCGAACCGGGGGATGAAGGTGCTGCTGATCGACCTCGATCCGCAGACCAGCCTGACGTTCAGCTTCTACGACCCGGACGACTGGCGGGAGCGGCTGCGCGACGGCCGCACCGTGAAACGCTGGTACGACGGGCTACGCGGGGACACCCCGGAGGTTACGCTGGGTGATCTGGTGGTCTCCCCCGGCCCGGCCAACGCGCACCTGACCGGGGCCGGCCGGCTGGACCTGATCGCCTCGCACCTCGGGCTGGCCGACATCGACCTGGCGCTGGCCCGGGGCGTGGCCGACGGGGAGGACTACGACCGGGAGCTGTTCCGGGTCCGGGGCGCGCTGGCCGAGGGGCTGCACGACGCGGCGCTCGACGGCTACGACCTGGTGCTGATCGACTGCCCGCCGAACTTCAACGTGGTCACCCAGTCCGCCGTCATCGCCAGCGACCACCTGCTCATCCCGGCGAAGGCCGACTACCTGTCCACCCTCGGCATCGACCACCTCTGCGGCAGCGTCCGGGAGCTGGTCGACCGCTACAACGCCGACGCCCGCCGGTTCGCCACCAGCCGCCGGCACCACAAGGTGGCACCGGACATCGCCGGGGTGGTCTTCACCATGATCCAGCTGACCGCGCAGCGGCCCATCGCCGCCCACCAGGGCTACCTGGATCAGGTACGCGCCCTGGGGCTGCCGGTCTTTCCCACCGCGCTGCGGGAGAACATCACCCTGTTCGCCGGGAACACCCCGCGCGGGGTGCCGGTGGTGCTGCGGCACCGGGTCACCTCGCCGGTGGTGCAGGAGGAGCTGCGGCAGATCACCACGGAGTTCATCGCCCACCTGCAACCCCGTGCGGTGACGGTGTGACCGGGACGCCACCCGGCGGGGACCTGGCGGCCGGGGTGCTGGCCCGGGTGGGTGAGCTGCTGGCCGGGCTGTCGGCCGCCGACGTGGCCGCGCTGGCGCAGGGCCGGGCCCGGCTGGCCGTCGTCCCGGTGACGCCGGCCGGCGACCTGGCGGCAGCGGCCGACGGCCCGTCGGACCGGCCGGCCGCCCCGACGCCGCTGTCGCCGACCGCGCCGGTGCAGCCCGCCCCGTCGGGCGTCGACCTGGACGCCGCGTCGGCCGCGCTCGACGCCATGGCACGACGCGGGGACGGTACGGCGTACCTGACGCCCTGGTCGATCCGGGACCTGCGGGCGCTGGCCGCCCGCCTCGGGTTGCGCGGGGTGGGCGGCCTGCGCAAGGCGGAGCTGGTGGAACGGCTGGTCGAGCGGACCATCGGTTTCCGCGTCGCCTCCGCCGCCGTCCGTGCCCGCTGAGCGGGTTGCCCGCCGGGCGGGACCCCGCCCGCTGAGCGGGTTGCCCGCCGGGCGGGACCCCGCCGCGTAGCGGTTCGCGGTGGCCGGGAATTCACCTCGTCGACCTCCCGCCGGTCGGGTTCCGGCCGATAACATCGCCGGGCATGGATATGAAGAGCAGCACCCGCCCGCGACCCGGGCGGCTGATCGCCGCGCTCATCGCCGTCGTCACCCTGGCGGTCCCGGTGGCGGTGTCCGCCACGTCGGCGTCCGCGGCGGCCACGTCGACCGTGGCGCAGGCCCTCGCCACCCAGGACGGCCGGACCGCCACGGTCACCGGCTACGTGATCGGCCAGCCGACCGCCACCAGCACGGTGCTCACCTCCGGCTACACCGCCGACACCGCCATCGCCCTGGCCGACACGGCCACCGAGACCGGCACCAGCCGGATGCTCTACGTCCAGATCACCGCCGACTACCGCAGCACGTTCGGGCTGTTGACCAACCCGTCGCTGCGGGGCCGGCAGGTCACCGCGACCGGGACGCTGACCGCGTACTTCAGTCACGGGGGGTTGAAGAGCCCGACCGCGATGAGCGTCGGTGGCGGCGGCACACCGACGCCCACCGCGAGCGCCTCCCCCACCCCCGCGCCCACCGGCTCCACCGGGCCGTACGACTCGACGTACTACGCCAGCGCGGTCGGCAAGAGCGGCAGCGCGCTGCGCACCTCCCTGCACACCATCATCAAGACCCAGACGAAGCTCAACTACGACCAGGTGTGGGAGGCGTTGAAGGACACCGACCAGGACCCGGCGAACGCCAACAACGTCATCCTGCTCTACAGCGGACGGTCGCAGAGCAAGAGCAGCAACGGCGGCGGGGCCAACGACTGGAACCGGGAACACGTCTGGGCCAAGTCGCACGGTGACTTCGGCACCGCCACCGGGCCGGGCACCGACGTGCACCACCTGCGGCCGGAGGACGTGACGGTCAACTCCGCGCGCGGCAACAAGGACTTCGACACCGGTGGCAGCGCGGTCGCCGAGGCCGCCGGCAGCTACACCGACGCCGACTCGTTCGAGCCCCGCAACGCGGTCAAGGGCGACGTCGCCCGCATGATCATGTATATGGCGATCCGGTACGAGGGTGACGACGGCTGGCCGAACCTGGAGATGAACAACTCCGTCACCAACGGCAGCGCACCCTACCTGGGCCGGCTGCCGGTGCTGCTCCAGTGGCACCGGCAGGACCCGCCCGACGCCTTCGAACAGCGCCGCAACCAGCGCATCTACGAGCGCTGGCAGGGCAACCGCAACCCGTTCGTCGACCACCCGGAGTGGGCCACCGCGATCTGGGGCTGAACGGTCCGGTTGTCGCAGATCACCCCGGTCGGGCCGTGAGGACGCGGCCCGACCGGGTACACCCTCGTCGTGACACACCCGCCCGGCGGGCGTGCGGGCTGCGGTCCGGCGGCCGATCGACGCGCCGAACCGGGCGAACACGACGATGGGAGAGACAGCCGACATGGCGCACACCGTTCCCGACATCAGCCTCAACGACGGCAACACCATCCCGCAGCTCGGCTTCGGGGTCTACCAGATCGAGCCGAAGGACACCGCCGAGGCGGTGCGCCGGGCGCTGGAGATCGGCTACCGGCACATCGACACCGCCCAGATGTACGGCAACGAGGCGGAGGTCGGCGAGGCGGTCCGCGCCTCCGGGCTGGACCGGGGCGAGGTCTTCGTGACCAGCAAGCTGAACAACGGCTTCCACCGCCCCGAGGACGCCCGCAGGGCGTTCGAGTCGACGCTGTCCGCGCTGAAGATGGACTACGTCGACCTGTTCCTCATCCACTGGCCGTTGCCGACCCGCTACGACGGCGACTTCGTCTCCACCTGGAAGACGTTTGAGGAGTTCCAGCGCGACGGCCGGGCCCGCTCGATCGGGGTGTCGAACTTCCAGGTGCCGCACCTGGAGCGGCTGGCCGCCGAGGCGGACGTGGTGCCGGCGGTCAACCAGATCGAGGTGCACCCGTACCTCACCAACGAGCAGGTGCGCGCGTACGGCAGCGAGCACAACATCCTCACCGAGGCGTGGTCGCCGATCGCCCAGGGCCGGGTGCTCGACGACCCGGCGATCGTCGACGTCGCCGAGCAGGTGGGGCGCACCCCCGCCCAGGTGGTGCTGCGCTGGCACGTGCAGCGCGGCGACATCGTCTTCCCGAAGTCGACCACCCCGAAGCGGATCGAGGAGAACTTCCGGATCTTCGACTTCACCCTGGACGACACGGCGATGGAGCGGCTCAGCGGGCTGGACCGGGGCGAGTCGGGCCGGACCGGCCCGAACCCGGACGAGTTCGACTACATCCCCGCCTGAGCGGCACCGGCCGCCGCGGCGCGGCGCGACCCACGGAGCGGGACCCGGTCACGGGTCCCGCTCCGTCGCGTCCGCCCGCCCGCCCGCCCGCCCAGCCGAACGGGGAAACGAATCAGCCATCAACCTCTGCATTGATGGACGTGCATGCCAGTCCGTACCATCCGGGCTATGCGTGCCCGTCGTGTCACCGCCACCGCCACCGTCGCCGCGCTCGTCAGCCTGGTCGCGGTCAGCGCCGCCCGCGCCGACGACACCCCGGCGCTGACCACCCCCGGCGCACCGGTGGTGGTCGCCAACGACCCGCACCGGCTGAGTCTGACCTGGACCCCGTCGACGTGGAAGGGCGAGCCGGGCGGCCCGATCACCTACGACGTGCGCTCGCCGATCGGGCCGAACGCCTACCGGGGACTGGGCAGCACGGAGACCAACGCCGTCACCCTCACCGACCTCGCCCCGGGCACCGACTACCGGATCGCCCTCCAGGCGTACGCCGTCGGCGGCTACTCCGACACCTCGGCGGTCACCACCGTGCGCACCGCGTACGGGCGGGCGAAGGTCGACTACCTCAACCTCGACTGGGCACCCACCGACAACCAGGCCCAGTTCCGGCTCGCCGTCACCAACACCGGCACCGCACCACTGGACCTGACCACCGTGCGGGTCCGCTACCACCTGCGCTTCGAGAACGGCAACGCGGCGCTGAGCAGCGAGTGCGACTGGGCGACGCTGGGCTGCGCCACCATCCGCCGTACCCTCCAGTATTTTCCGCCGCCCGCGCCGCCGCCCGGTCCCGGCCCGACGCCGACCCCGACCGTCTACCCGGTGCCCGGCACCCCCTTCCCCGGCTGGGTGGAGCTGACCTTCACCACCGGCGTCCTCGCCCCCGGGGCCTCCTCCGGGCCGATCCAGCTCCGGCTGCACCGGCCGAACTGGACGGCGATCGACGAACGCGACGACCCGAGCTGGCAGGCGGCCACCGGCGCGTGGACCCCCAACAGCCGGATCACCCTCGACGTCGACGGGGTCCGCGAGTACGGCGACAACTGGGGCTGACCGCCGTCAGGCGTGAGGTTGCCCGCCGACGGCCGTTCGCCGTCGGCACGCGTCACGCATGGGCGTCGCCGGCGACGGCGCGCTGGGCCGCGACGACCGTGTCGACCGGCAGGCCGAGGCCGCAGAGCACGGCGGCCAGGTAGTCCAGCACCCGCCAGTGCTGCTCGTCGGTCAACCCGAGCCGCCGCCACGCCCCGCCGGCCGCCCGCCCACCGTCCCCGCCGGGGTCGCCGAGGGCCACGGCCAGCAGGGCGGTCAACCGGCGGGCGAGCCAGGGCCGGTCCAGCCCGATCAGGTACGGCGCCAGCTCGGCGTCCGACGCGACCAGGCGCAGCCAGCGGATCACCACCGCCCGTACGCCGGCCGGGCCGAGCCAGTCGAACGCGTTCCGGGGGCAGGTGACCAACTCCGTCGTCCGCACACCCGTCAGTACGGATCACGGCGCACGCTCAGTTCATCCCCGGCAGGCATGACCACTTCAGCCGGCGTCGTCACCTGGCCGGAGCGGTCCCGTCGGGCGTCGTCACCACCGGCGAGACCGGCCCCGACCCCGGCGCGCACCGCATCGGGTTCAGGTCGACGCCCGGTGGTCCGCCAGGAACGCCAGGGTGGTCTGGTTGGCGGCCCAGCCGTCGGGGAACTTCACCGGCACGTCCAGGTGCACCGACTCCGTCGACGGGTGGGCGTCGAGCAGCTCACCGATGCCGGCGCGGGCCACCACGATGCAGGCGTGCCGGTGCCGGGAGGTCAGCACGCACAGCCGACCGGACTCCAGGTGGAAGTTCGTCGCGTCCCGCCGGCCGGAGAGCGGGTGCAGCACGATCGTCACGTCGTACTCGCGGCCCTGGAGCCGGTTGGCGGTGTCCACGGTGATGCCCGCCCCTTCCGGGCCGAGGTGGGCACGGATCGCGGCGGCCTGGTCGCGGTGCGCGGCGCCGACGGCGATCCGGTCGGCGGTGACCGGCGTGCCGGCCGGCGCGTGCTCGGAGACCGCGACCGCGCCCCGGTGCAGCACGCGCAGGGCGAGCGCGGCGCACGCCGCGGCGGCCTCAGCGTCGGTACGCAGGGTGTGCCGGGCCGGCAGCTCGTGCAACGCCCAGCCGGTGCCGACGGCCAGCTCCACCGCCGCGTCGAGCGCGTCGCCAGGCCCGGGCCGGGTCAGCGTCAACGCCCGGTCGGCCGGGCCGGTGCCGGCACGGAACCCGGTGAACGGGTAGAACGCCGCCGCGACCACCGGGGCCGCCGACGCCGGTAGCCGCCAGGACACGGGCAGCCGGTGCACGGGCAGCTGCGGGTTGTGCCGCAGCAGCACCGCCACCGCCGCCTGCATCGGGTCCCAGCTCAGGCCCGTCCAGCGCAGCGTCTCGACGGTGGAGAACGGGTCGAGCTGCCCGGGGTCACCGACGAACAGCGCCCGCTCGAACCTCCCGGCCACCCGCAGCAGCGCGTCCGACCGCATCTGGTACGCCTCGTCGACGATCGCCCACGGCCACTGACCCGTGGTGACCGTGGCCCACTTCGCCGCCGTACCGATGGTGACGGCCGGGTCGCCCAGGTCGGCGACCTTCGACGCGACCCGGACCGTGTCGTGGCCCCGGACCCGCTCCGACGGCCGGTAGTCGGTCGCCGACAGCCGGCCGATGCGCAGCTCGGGGGCTTTGGTGGCGAGCCGGTCGATGAGGTCGTCGACCTGCTCGTTGGTCTGCGCCACGATCATCAGCGGCTCACCGGCGACGGCCAGCTCGACGGCGGCCCGCACCACGAGGGTCGACTTGCCGGCCCCGGGCGGGGAGTCGACCACCACGCCCCGGTGGTCGCCTGCGCGCAGGTCGGCCAGGACGGCCGCGACGACCTGTTCCGCCTCGACGGCGGGCGGCACCTCAAGCCCGATCATCGGCTCCCCTCCTGCCTGCTGAGTCTGGACCCTACCGGCAGGGGTCCGGCCGGCCGGTCGGACCGCCAGCGTTGGACGGTCCTTTCCGACACGGCGGTTTTGTCCGGTGTCCGACACGGCGTCGGAAAGGCCGGTGGGGTGACGTGGCTGCTCCCGGCGGCGGCCGGTGCGACGGGCCGGACCCGGGCCGCCGACCGGGACGCCACCGGCCCGGCGCGACCGGCTGACCGGCGCGTTCTCCACGATTCCAGCGACGTCGACAGATCTGCCGGTGTCGTCGGGACTGTTCCGGTCCGCCCACCGGGCGACGCCGAGGTCGGCGACGACGTCGGCGTCGGCGGCACGAACGGTGTGATCCGCCCCCGAACAGATGCCACCGGCGGTCGCCCTTTCGCACCTCCGCTTACCCATTCGGCGGATCACAGGCTATTGACGGCAACGATAGAAAGGACGCCTTCCCGTTCTTCCGCCCCGGGACCTGAACCACACCCCGCGTCCTGTGCACGGGACTGCCCGATTCAACGTCGACGGGCGAGGCGGAGCACGCGATTCACGAAGAGGAGAGCGTTCCCCATGACATCTCGTTCTCGGAGCGACTCTGCCAGCAGCGACCCGGCCGCAGTTCCCGCCCATTCCCCTCCGACCGGCAGCTTTCTCGGCGGCCTCTCGGCCGACGCCCGCGACGCCCTGGCCCAGGCCGGCACCCGGCACGACTACCCGGCCAACGCCACGCTGTTCCACCAGGGCGACCCGTCCCGGCACGTGGTGCTGATCGAGCAGGGCTGGGTCAAGGTCACCTCCACCTCACGGCAGGGTTGGGAGGCGCTGCTGGCCATCCGGGGACCGGGCGACATCCTCGGTGAGCTGTCCGCTGTGGACGCCCGGCCCCGGCTGGCCACCGTCACCGGGTTGTCGCCCATCCGGGCCGTGGTGCTGACCGCCGAACGGTTGCACCGCTGTCTGGCCGACAACCCCGAGGTCGCCCTGTCGCTGCTGCGTCACCTGGCCTCCAGCCTGCGTGAGGCCGACGGCCGGCGGGTCGAGTACGGGTCCAGCAACGGCGACCACCGGCTGGTCGTCCTGCTGGTGGAACTACTGGACAGGCACGGTGTGCCGACGCCGGAGGGGATCGCGCTCGACCTGCCGCTGACCCAGCAGGACCTCGCCGCGTCCGTCGGGGTGTCCCGGGAGGTGGTGGCCCGGACGCTGCGGGTGCTGCGGCACCGGCAGGTGCTGCTCACCCGACGGCGACGGATCGTGGTGGTGCAGCCGGAGCTGCTGCGGTCCCTGGCCGGTTCTGTGTCGATGTCGACATCCGAGCCGTAGGGCTCGACATCGAGCGCAGGGCCCGATTTCGGGACCCTCATCGGGACGGCAGTCCTGCGGTTCCGAGGAGTCCCATGTACCGAGCAGCCCGTGTCCCCAACGACCGCGTCCTGCACCGACGGGTACGCGCCGCCGTCGCCGCCCCGGGCGGGGGCGTCGACCGTCCCGGCCGGCCGGAGGGGGACCGGCAGGCGGCGCTGCGGCTGGCGGAGCGGCTGATCGCCGAGGCCCGCGACGAGCTGCGGCGGGCGGACGCGAAGGCGTCGCAGTGGCTGACCATGTCGGGCGGCGTCGTGCTGGCGATGCTGACCGTGCTGACCGGCACCCGCTGGTCGCCGGGGCGGTTGACCGGTGCGGCGGCCTGGGCCTGGTGGTCGGGTTGCGCCTGCGCCGCGGTTGCCCTGTTCGCCCTGGCCATGGCGTTGTTGCCGAGGACGGCGGGCGCCGCCGAGGTGCGGCAGGTCGCGTACTTCGGGCACGTGTACCGGCTGCGCGACCCGGCACTGGTCCGCCGGTACGTCGAGCGGGCCGCACAGGACACCATGCCGGGCCTGATCTCGCAGCTCTGCTGGCTCAGCCGGCTGGTGATGACCAAGTACCGCTGGGTCCGCATCGGGACGGTGCTCATCGCGCTCGCCGCCGCCCTGGTCGCGCTGGCGCTGCTCTGACCGACCCGTCGACACCTGACCGACCGAGGAGAGGAGAGACCGGTGGCTTCCCACACCGAGGAACCGAACAGGACGTCCACCTGGTGGTCGCGGACGAGTTTCGCCGGCCGGCTGTCCGATGCCGACCGGGCCGCCCTGCTGCGCATCGGCGGGCGGCAGGAGTTCCCGTCCGCGCACGCCCTGTTGCGGCAGGGCGACCGGGGTCGCCACCTGCTGCTGCTGACCACCGGACAGGCCCGGATCATGGTCGAGGGCAGCCGACAGGGGCCGCGGGGGATCGCGCTGCGGTTCGCCGGTGACCTGGTCGGTGAGCTGTCCTATCTCGACGACGGCCCCCGGTCGGCCTCGGTGGTCGCCGTCGGGCCGGTGGTGGTCCGCCGCATCCCGGCCGAGGCGTTCGACGACTACCTGCGGCGGCATCCGACGGCACACCGGTCCTTCGCCCGGTTGCTGGCCGATCGGCTTCGGGCGGCCGACAAGCGGACCGTCACCGCGTCGTTCGACACGACCACCCGGGTCGCCGCCGTGCTGGCCGATCTGACGGTCCTGGTGGACGACGAACTGGTCGCCCCCACCACCCAACGGGAGCTGGCCCAACTGGTCGGCGCGTCGCAGATCTCGGTGCACCGGGCGTTGCGCCGGTTGGCGCACCTGGGCCTGCTGGTGACCCGGCACGGCTCGATCGTGATCGTCGACGAGGTCGGGTTGGGACGGTTCGCCGATTCGGCGGCCGACCCCATCACCTGATGTAGATCAACTAGCCGGTTTCACAATTCCCGCCGCAGAGTCGAAACCGACCCACCCCTCAGTAGAAAAGGACGAACAATCGCCATGGAACTTCCACGACACTGGACCGTCGTCTCGTTGGACATCGTCAATTCCAGCGCGGGCGGATACCCGCGTCAGTCCGATCTGGCGACCACGGTGGAGCAGATAGTCGGCCGGATCGAGCACCGGTGCCCCTACCCGGGCCGCTGGATCCGTCGCGAACGCGGCGACGGGGAACTCATCCTCGTTCCGGCCGACGTGCCGATCGCCTGGGTCCTCGCCGGTCTGCTGCCCCAGCTGCGACAGGAGATCCTCGACCACAACCGCAACAAGCACCCCGACCACCTGCTCCGGCTGCGGGTCGGCATCGACTGCGGAGACGTGAGCGTCGACACCGCAGGCGTGCCCCGGGGCGGCGACGCGATCGTCGACGCGGCCCGACTGCGCGACTGCGGCGCCAGCCGGGAGGCGGCGGTCGCGGTGCCGGCCGCGCCCGTGGTGGCGGTCGTCTCCGACGAGGTCTACCGCCGGGTCGTACCGGTCAACGCCCTCGGCATGGAGTCGTGGATGTTCCGGTCCGTCCGCGCGGTGGTGCCCGACAAGACGTTCCAGGCCAACGCCTGGCTCCACCTGCCGTCCCAGCCGCCGCCGGCGGTCAGCGCGGCGGTCGACGGGCCCGGGACGGCGCAGACCCCCGACCGGTCCGCATCCGCGCCGGCCGGCGACCCACGGGACCTGGCCCGCCTGGCCCGGCAGGCCGCCGGCCTCCACCGCAACCACGACGCCCGCCAGCAGGGCGACAACGTGGGACAGATCGTCTACGGCGACCACGCGACCGTGACCAACCACGGTCCGATCAGCAAGGGAGGAGGATCGGCATGAACACCGACCCGCCCGCCAACGGCGACGAGAAGAACACCGCGGCGAGCGACGGCACGCCGGACCACCCCGTCACGGAGGAGAAGTCGTCGCCCGACCCCGGTGAGGCCGCCGCGCCGGACCCGGCCGAACAGCCCGGTCGCTCCCCTGCGCCGGACCCGTCCGGCCCCGGGCAAGGCGACGCCCGCAACCGGATGAACCAGATCCGCGCATCCGGCGCGAAGCCCGACCCCGGCGACTCCGGCGGCAAGGACGAGAGCTGGCACCACGCCGACGACCCGGTGCGCGGCGGCACCGGGCCCGACCCGGTCTTCTCCAACGTCGGGCAGACCGTCTACGGCGACCACGCCACGCTCTTCAACATCCAGCTCCCCGACGGGCGTCGGATCACCCTCCTGCGGTCCCAGCGCACCAGGGCCGAACTGCTGGAGACGGACCACACCTCGGTGATGGTGGCCTGCTTCGACGACGCCCTCGAACGCCTCCGGGACAAGCGGGTCGTCGTCCTGCGCGGCGGCGTCGGCACCGGTCGGCGGACCACCGCCGAGCTGATGCTGCGGCACGTCGTCGGGCTCGACCGGGTGGTCGGCATCGAAGACCCCGAGGTGACCCTCACCCAGCTGGCCCGGCAGGAGGGGCTGCTGCTCAAGGACCACGGCACGGTGCTGGAGCTGCCGGCCAGCGAGGCGGTGACGATCGGCACCCTGCGTGCCTTCGAGTTGCTCGCCCGCACCGACTCGGCCTACGTGGTGATCCTCGACGGACACGGCGACACCGCCGACCCGACCCTCGCCCAGCACACCGTCGACTACACCCCGCCGCCGCCCGAGAACGTGCTCCGGCGGCACCTGCGGCGGCTGCTGCTGCGGCAGCGGGGCTGCGCCGACAGCCACGCCGCGTGCGACGGCGACTGCTGGGAAAAGTTCATCGACCGGTGCGTGGCGCACGACGGGATCGCCACCGAGCTGGCCGCGCACCCCCGCCCCCGGCAGACCGTCGAACTCGCCCAGTCGCTGGCCGGCTGGAGCGGGGCCGACGAGGAGCTGGGCATCGCCCTGGGCGGACTGCGTCGCCGTCGCCGCGACGTCGTCGCCCGCCTGCTCAAGCAGGACAGCGCGGAGAAAGTCCTGGAGGACCCGCAGGCCGCCCCGCGCCGGCAGGCGTTCCAGCTCGCCTACGCGGCCCTGCACGACCTCCCGTTGGCTGACGTCTTCGACGCCAGCGAGTTGTTGCTGGGAATCCTCCAGGCGGTGGAGAGCGGTGCCGAACGGCCGCTCCGGGTGGTGTTCGACGGCGGCGTCGACCAGATGCTGCACGCCTGGGGCGGCGAGTCCCCCCTCGCGGCGGCCGAGACCGGCGAACAACCCCGCCGGGCCCGGCTCGCCGATCCCCGCCTGCTCTTCGACGTCCTCGACGTGGTGTGGCACGACTTCGACGGCGTCCGGTTGCCGCTGCTGGTCTGGTTGGAGGAGCTGGTCTTCACCCGCCGCGACGAGGTCCGGCGGCGGGCCGCACAGATCACCGGCTGGCTCGCCACGTACGACTTCGACGAGGTCTGCAACGGGATGCTCCGGCAGTGGGCGGCCGACGAACGGGGCACCGGCCGGCAGGCCGCCGCCTGGGCGCTGCACGTCGCGGCGTACGACGACCGGCTCGTCGCCCGCATCCAGGGTCGGGTGCTCAGTTGGGTACGCAGCGCCAACCCGGCGCTGCACGACACCGCCGCCCGCGTCTACAGCACCCGCATCGGTCGCCTCGCCCCCGCCGACACCCTGCGGGAGCTGCGTACCCTGGCCAGCCGGGACGACCTCAACGGCAGCGCCTCGGTGGCGCGGGCGCTGATGGACCTCTACCCCGTCGCCCCCGAGGAGACCTGGCGCACGCTGGTCGCCTGGAACGACGAGGACCTGCACCGGCTGCGGGTCCACGCCGCCCGGGGCATGACCCTGCTGGGACGGCTCGCCGGTCCGGCCCCCCACGAGGGGTGGCCGCTGCTGCTCACCGCCGTCGAGGGCTTCACCCCGGAGCCGGCTGAGCTGGCCGCGCTCTGGCGGGGTGCGCTCGGCGACCCGACCACCGCCCCCCGGTCCTGGAAGACGCTGCACATGTGGCTGCAGCTGGGCGACGAGGACCCGGTGCTGGCCGACCTGCTGGTCGCCCTCTTCTCCGCGGTGTTCGTCGGCCGGCTGGTCGGACGCAGCCGCTTCTATCTGCGCGACTGGTCCCGGCAGTCGGCCACCGCCCGCCGCCTGCTCGCCCCGCCCGGCGCCGCCGCCGTCGGTGGGGCCACCACCGATCCGTCACAGCCCGCCTGAGGAGGCAACCCGTGAGCATCCCGACATCCGGCCGTACCGTCGCCCGGCGCAGTCTGTGGCGTCGGCTGGTCGACTGGTTCCGTGGCACCCCACGGGGGCAGGTCACCAGGGACGAGGAGATCACCTACCAACCGACCGACGACAGCACCCTGCTGACCGCGCTCTGCCAGGGTGACGTCTACGAGTTCCAGGTGCACACCACACTGGTCTGGTCCGCCTTCCTGCCCTACCACGACCTCGTCGCCGAGGCGGGTGAGTTCACCGCCAGCGCCCGGGACACCGTCCGCGAGCGGATCTGGGAGGTGGCGCGGAACTTCTCGCCCTACCAGTCGGTGGAGGCGGAGCAGGCGATCCAGGAGGCGCTCAACCCGCAGTGGTGCTACCGGGGCGCCGCCGGCATGGTGCGGTGCCGGGCCAAGGTGCGGGTGCTGCCCGACCCCCGGGTCCGTGACCACCTGCTGCCGTTCGAGCAGCGCAAACTCGACGTCGAGGCGAACACCACGCTGGCCCTGCTGCGCGCCGACCGGTTCGAGCAGGTGGCGCGACGCTGGCAGCAACTGTTCGACACCCTCGGCCACGACGCGATGGTGGCGTACGCCGCGCAGCTCGCCGATCCGACCGTCTCGGCCGTGGTCACCAACCTGGTCAACCACCGGCGGGCGAGCGCGGTGCAGCTGGTCGACGTGCTGCGTCAGGCCAGCAAGGACCACGAGAACGTCGGCCTCTACGAGTTCGCCAGCGCCTACGACGCGGCCCTGCAGACGCTGCGCCGGCAGATGCACCTCGACGAGGGCGGCTTCCCGATCGCGGCGGTCGAATCCGGGGCCGAGTCATGAGGCCCGACCCCACCGACGGCCCCGACCGCATCCACGGCCCCGACCGCATCGACGGGCCCGGCGTGCTCGGCGTGCTCGACGGGTCCGGCCCGGTCGGGAAGGCTGGCCGGGGCAGCGGGCACAGCAGGGGCACGACGCTCGGCCGGGTCACGCTGGCGGCGGTCACCGTCGCGGCGCTCAGCCTCGGTGCCGGATGCGGCGGCGAGGACGAGCCGCCGGACCCGTGCGTGACCGCCGCCGGGTCTCCGGCCCCGACCGGGGTGGGCCGCACGGCCGTGCTGCTGGACGTCTCGGCGTCCACCCGGGGGGCAGGGTCGGCACCGGACTGGGCGGCGGAGGTGGACGCCCAGGTGGCTGCCGCCGTCGACCGTGGGGACGTGGTCTCCATCGGCGCCTTCGACGGCTCAGCGTCCACCGTCGCCTGGGCGATCCGCGACCGGGCGACCGCACCCACCAGCACACGACCCAACAACCAGCGGCTGGAACGCGAAGCGACGAAGTCCTGCCTGCACAGGTCGGTCACCCAGGCGGCGCGGATGCCGGCCCGTACCGACGGCACCGACGTGTTGGGCGCGTTGGGTGTCGCCAGTGGACAGACCGCCCCCGCTGGCGAGGCCCGCCGGACGGTGGTGATCGCCACGGACGGGTTGGGCACCGTCGGCTGCACCGACCTCAGCCGGGCCCCGGCCGGTGGGGCGGCAATGATCGAAGCCGCCGTCCGGGACTGTCCGGCGCGCGCCGGATGGCCCACCGAGCTGGCCGGAACCCACCTGGTGATGCTCGGGGTGGGGCATCCCGCCGAGGGCCAGCCGATTCCGGAGACCGGGCAGCTGGCCTGGCTGCGGCAGTACTGGCGACGGCTCTGCGCGGCGGCACAGGCGGCCTCCTGCGAGGTCTCCACCGCCCCGGTGCCCGTGCGGTCCGGGGGGACGGGGGGCGGGGCCGGCCAGTCGCCCACCGACCCACCGGTCAGTTTCCGTCCCGAGGGGGGACCGCCGCTGCCGGAGCCGGACGGCACCGTCTGGCCGGTGCCGTCGGCCGCGTTGTTCGCCACCGACTCCGACGAGGTGGGGCCGGCCGGGATCGCCCGGCTCGGGCAGATCAGGAAGGAGATCGGCGAGGACAAGGTCACCCGGGTCGAGGTCGTCGGCTACACCGACTCCCGGGGCAGCGACCGCCACAACCAGGACCTGTCCGAACGCCGGGCCGCAGCGGTCGGGGCGGTCCTGCACGGCCTCGGGCTACCCACGCCGGTCACCAGGGGCGCCGGGGAGACCGGCCGGATCTGCCTGACCGAGCAGCGGCCGGGCGGCGCCTGGGACGAGGACTGCCTGCAGCGCAACCGAAGGGTCGAAATCGTGATCAGCACAGAGAGCGGATGAGCGATGACCGACAATCTCGTACGCCACCACGACAGCGGCAACGGCCGCCGCTACCCCTCAGTGCAGTGCCCCCCGCTGCTGACCCTCGGCGCGAACCGGTTCGCCGAGCCGGTCGCCACGCCGGAGCCGTACCGGCCGGACCAGTTGTCACACACCGAGTCGGCCCGCCTGGTCCAGGCCAAGGCTGACGCGGAGGAGGCGCTGACGGCGTACCACCAGCGGTTGAAGACGGCGGGCGACCGGATGGTCGACGCCTGGCACCGGGCGAAGCTGGGGTTGCACCGGCTGGAGGTGCTGCTCGCCGAGCGGGAACTCGGCGCGGCGGCACGCCAGGAACGACAGGTGGAGTCGGACCACGCCGCCGACGGCGTCGAGGACCGGCGGTACCGTCCGGGCTGGCAGCATCCGGCGTTCGTATGGACGGTGATCCTGCTCAGCGCGGTCTACGACACGGTCTTCCTCGCCGATTCGTTCCGCGACGCCCTCGACAGCGGCGGGTCCGTCGAATACTGGGTGGCGTTCCTGCCGGGGGCTGGGATCTTCATGGCGCTCACCCTCGCCGGCTACTGGCTGGGGGTGCCGCTGTTCCGGCACCGGGCCAGGGCCGAACGGCGGCGCTGGCGGCGACAGCTGGGATGGCGCATCCTGCTCCGCCGGGTCTTCGTGATGTGGCGCCCGGAGGACGAGGAGCGGCAGCCGGGCGAGCTGCCCTGGCCGAGCTGGGTGCTGCCGGTGAGCTTCGCCACGCTGGTGGTCGGGGTGCTGGCGTTGTGGGCGAAGCTACGCGGCAGCCACCTGTTCAACACCGACCTCAAGTGGCCGCTGGTCGGTCTGCTGGTGCTGCTCAGCGTGTCGGCCATCGCGTTCAAGGCCGGCGCGCACAACCCCGCCGCCGACCGGGCGAAGCGGGTGGGCCTGCGCCGACGGGACGTCACGCGACGCTACGACCGACTCAAGGCCAGATCGGAGAAGCAGCTGGCCAAGCACGAGAAGGCCTGGCAGGAGCTGCACCTGGCGGTGGAGGACGCGGTGACCGGCGTCTGGCGGCACGTCACCGACGCCTGGACCGAGATCGCCGAGGGGCGGGCCCGGCACGGGCTCACCGGTATGGTCGCCCCCGGCTTCGTCACCTCCGCGGACACCGACGCGTCGACCCGCGCCCTGTTCGCGGGGCTGACCGGCCCGTCGCTGCGGCTGGAGACGCTGCGGGTGACGCAGGACCTGCTCGACCGGCACCGGCCCGAAATGCTCAGCGCGGAGCAGACGGCCCTGACCGAGCAGCTCAACGCACAGCTCGACGCCGCCACCGTCGACCCCTGGCCGGACCCGACCGATGGGGGTCCGGCCACCGGTCAGCACTGACGGCGGTTCCGTTGAGGGCCGGTGGGTTCACCCCACCGGCCCTTGCGGATCGGAGCGGGTCACAGCCTGGGCGGTTGTGCGGTGGAAGGACATCCACCACGGTCATCGCACGCCGGTGAATCCTGTCGGTCATCGGACCGTACTGGTCGACAAGCCGGGAGCAAACAGTCATCTGATGCCCCCATGCGCGTGGTCGCGTATGCGCAGGGTGTCCGATCAGTCGCTTGCTGGCTATGGTGTCGGCTCCGTCATCCCTCGCAGCACATAGGACTCACGTGGGCATCCTTCAGGAGATGCAGCGGGCGCACGCACGACAGGTGCGCGCCCAAAAGCAGGCGCAAGCTGCCGCACACCGCCACCACCAGCAACTTCGCCGAGACGCCGAACGCGCGCTGAAAGCCGCGCAGCGCACCGCCGTCGCCAACGAGCGCGAGCGCAAGCGGTTGTATGTCGAGGCACGGATGGCCGAGGTGGCCGCCGACAACTCCGGCCTCCAGGCGCACCTCGACGACCTGGACAATCTCCTGGCCGCGACCCTCGACGTCGATGACTACATCGACTTCCGCCGGCTGCGTAAGTCGGCTGAGCACGCCCCGTTCAAGCCGGGCAACCTCGGGGTACCGCTGACACCGCCCGACTGGCAGCGGTTCGTGCCGGTCCCGCCCGGGTTCCTCAGCAAGATGTTCGGCGGCCAGGCCAGGTACCAGCAGCAGTTCGCCGCATCTCAACGGGCATTCGGGCAGGCACAGGCGGAACACGGCGCCGCCGAGGCCGAACGTCAACGGAAGCTGGCCGCCGCCCATCAGCGCTATCTCCAGAAGTGCGCCAAGGTCGACGCGGAGGTGAACGCGCACAACGCGGAGATCGACCGCTTCGCGGCGGCCGTCGCCGCAGCCGAGCCGGCTGCGGTGGTTGACTACTTCGGCATGGTCCTGGGTAACTCCGTCTACCCGGACGACTTCCCGCAGCACTACCGGCTGGCCTACGTTCCGGAATCCCGCCAGTTGGTGGTGGAGTATCACCTGCCAACGCTCGATGTGATCCCTGCCGTACGCGAATACCGTTACGTCAAGTCCCGCGACGAGACCACCACCACCGCGCGGCCCAGCAAGGAGATCAAGGAGCGGTACGCCGTCCTCGTCGCCCGGGTCACCTTGCGGACGGTGCACGAGTTGTTCGAGGCCGACCGGTCCAAGCTCGTCGACACGGTGGTGTTCAACGGCATCGTCGACACGACCGATCCTCGGACGGGCGCTTCAGTCCAGCCGTGCCTGGTGACGCTGCGGACCACCCGCGAGACCTTCACCGCGCTCAACCTGCGCCTGGTCGAGCCGCTCGCCTGCCTGACGCATCTCAACGCCTCGGTGTCGAAACGGCCCGCCGAGCTGGCACCGGTCCGGCCGGTGCTGGAGTTCGACATGGTCGACAAGCGGTTCATCGACGAGGTCGACGTGTTGGCCGACCTGGACCAGCGGCCCAATCTGCTCAGGCTGACCCCGAACGAGTTCGAGAGTCTGATCCAGAACCTCTTCGCCAAGATGGGCCTGGACACCAAGCAGACCCGCCCGTCCCGGGACGGCGGCGTGGACTGCGTCGCCTTCGACCCGCGCCCCATCTTCGGTGGCAAGGTCGTCATCCAGGCCAAGCGCTACCGCAACACGGTCGACGTGTCCGCCGTACGGGACCTCTTCGGCACCCTCCAGAACGAGGGCGCATCGAAGGGCATTCTCGTCACCACCAGCGGCTACGCACCGGCCTCGTACGAGTTCGCCTCGGGTAAGCCGCTGGAGTTGATCGACGGCTCCAACCTGCTCTACCTGCTCGGCGAACATGCGGGGGTGACGGCCCGGATCGACCCGAATGATCTGGACTGAGCATGGACATGCGGCGTCCACCCGGACAAGCCCGGATCATGCATTTCACCCACGTCGACAACCTGCCGGCGATTCTGGGAACGGGAAGGCTCATCGCGGACAGCACTGTGGGCCGACATCTGGTGACCGAGGTGGGGTCGGTGGAGATCAAGGCCAGTCGACGATCCAGGCAGGTGACCTGCCCACCCGGCGGGTTCGTCGCCGACTACGTGCCGTTCTACTTCGCGCCCCGTTCGCCGATGATGTACCGGATCGCAAAGGATCACCAGGCCGGCAAGATCGGCCTGTATCCGGATGGTGACGATCCACTGGTATACCTGGTGAGCTCGGTCGACCGCATACACCGGGCAGGGCTGCCATGGGTGGTCAGCGACGGCAACTGCGCCTCCGCGCTCACCCGCTTCTCCGGGAGCCTTGACGATCTTGTCTCGATGGTCGACTGGCCGCTGATGCGGGAGGTCTCCTGGAACAACATTCCAGAGGACCAGGACCGGATGCGACGGCGGATGGCCGAGTTGCTGGTACACCGGGAGTTCCCGCTGGAGTTGCTCGTCGGTTACTCAGTACGGACGAAGGCTCGGGAGACACAGCTGAGGCGGCTCCTCCGTTCTGCTGGCATCATCAACCCGTACGTCGTTGTCAGACCAGGCTGGTACTACGGCTACACCCGGAGGGAGGTACGCGAATGATCGTCGTCAGCCATGGCAACCTGCTCACCGCCGACGCCGAGGCGCTGGTCAACACCGTCAACACGGTGGGCGTGATGGGCAAGGGGATCGCCCTCCAGTTCAAGCGCGCCTTCCCCGCCAACTACGCGGCCTACCGGGCCGCCTGTGCGGCGAAAAGTGTCCAGTTGGGCAGAATGTTCGTATTCGATTCAGGCCTACTCGGCACCCGCCGCTATGTGATCAACTTCCCCACGAAGGGGCATTGGAAGGCCAGATCCAAGCTGTCCGACATCCAATCCGGCCTCGCAGATCTCGTCCGGGTCGTCCGGGAACGGCGGATCCGCTCGGTGGCGCTACCGGCACTCGGCTGTGGCAACGGTGGGCTCGACTGGGACGTGGTCCGACCAATGATCGAGCAGGCGTTCGCCGAACTGCCCGACGTCCAGGTGCTGGTGTTCCCTCCGGAGGGCGCTCCCGAGCCGGTGGACATGCCGGTCGCCACCGCCAAGCCGGCGCTGACCGCAGGACGCGCCACCCTGCTGCGGGCCATCGAACGCTATCTTGACCGCGCCCGCGCGCTGGAGCCCCGGGACGGCATCACCAACCTGGAGATCCAGAAACTCGCCTACTTCCTCCAGGTCTTCGGAGAACCGCTGCGCCTGTCCTTCACCCGGGGCCGCTACGGGCCGTACGCGGAGAATCTCAACCACGTTCTCAATCGACTCGAAGGCCACTACCTGATCGGCTTCGGCGACCGGACCTCTCGGGTCGAGGAGTTGCGTCCCATCCACCTCACCGGCGGAACCAGCGAGGCCGTTTCCGCGTGGTTCGCCGCCGGTCACCGGATGCCGGAAGCGCTCGACCGCATCGCTGCGCTGATGGACGGATTCGAGTCTCCGTACAGCCTCGAACTACTCGCCACGGTGCACTTCGCCGGTGAGGTGGAGCCTCCGACCAGCGACCTCGACGAATTGATCGAACGTGTCCGGGCGTGGAACGGGCGGAAGGCACGCCTGTTCACCCCGGCGCACGTCACCACCGCACACGAGCGTCTGCAGTCCGCCAGCCTGCTACCCCGCCTGGCCGCGTCGTCGGCCTGACCGGCTTCAGGTCCACCTGAGCCGGGCCGCTTCCCGGGTCGGCTTCGTCGGTTGAGCCGCGCGGCGAAGTGGTAGCCCTGGCGTCAGGCGGCTCGGGTGGTCTGCCGGTCGCGGAGGGCACTCGTGGCACGCCGTTTCTCAGCGAGCGCCTCATCGCGTTCGTGGATGCAGCGGCGCGACCCGGATCACCCGGGCAGGTGGAGGCGGTCGGCGGACACCCCGGCCAGCGGCGGGCATCGTCGATCATGGCGGAAGGACCGCACACGTACACCTGCTGGTGGGGTCGGTGACGCGTACCGTCGAGGCGGGGCGCGTTGGCGGGGGAATACCGGCGCCACCGGCCGGGACTACGCGCCGTGCTGACGGCGACGGCCTAGCCCGGCCGGTAGCGCAGCCGCTGCCACGGCCACGCGGGAGGCGGGACGGCCACGCGGGAGGCGGGCGCCGTCGTCCTCGACCACGACGGCAGCGCCCACCACCTCGGCTCGTCCATCACCCCCGGCCTCGCCGAGCAGATGTTGGCACTGGTCGCCGCAGCTGGTCATGGGGCCTGATCGGCGGCTGACTACGGCAGAGAGCCCACGCCCGTGACGGCATGGGCTGCCCGGCCCGGCTCAGCCGTGTTGCGCCCGCTGGAAGAGCGGACGGGTGATCGCCGTGCTGAACTGCGGACCCACCAGGTAGCGCTTCCCCGGGATATAGCCGTGGGAGTTGTCGCCGACGACGGTGCCGAGCCCGGTGTGCCGGTCGAAGTTCGCGAAGCGTGGGCCGCCGCTGGAGCCGCCGCCCATCACGCACGCGGTGCCCCACTGGCCGGGCGGCTCCGGCCACTCCTCGGTCGCCTGCTGCTCCACCGCCGGGCCGGCGCAGTAGGCGAGGCGCTCACCGGTGTACTCGGGCAACCCCTCGCGGGCCTCGTCGGAACTGGCCCGGGGGTAGCCGAACTGGTGCACCACCCGCGCGCCCGGCACGTCGTAGCCGATCCGCTGGGCGGCGCCGACCGCGTCCTGCACCCGGCGTCCGTCACCGTCCGGGTGGAGCACCACGAACGCCTGGTCGTACGAGTCGTAGAGGCTCTCGATCTGGTCGTTGAGCAGCCACGTCGACGGGGCCACCGACAGCCGGGCGACGAACCTGCCGTACGGGGCCCGGCCGTCGGCGTAGCCGGGGACGAACAGCACGTTGCGCGACCACTGGTTGTCCTCACCGATGAGGTCGGTGTTGTTGACGCAGTGCGCGGCGGTCACCACGGTGCTGCGGTTGGCGCTGTCCAGCACGGTCGCCGTGCAGCTGGCGTCCTCACCGTGGTCGGTGAAGAAGAGCCTGCCGACGGTCCGTGACGCGGCGTCCGCCCGCGTCCAGGGTGCGCCGTCGGGCTTCGCCACGGGCGGCACCTGCGCCGACGGGGTCTTCAGAGCCGCGATCCGCTGCGGCGTCCAGTACGCCAGCACCGCCTGCCGTTCGGCGGCGGTGACGGTCACGGCGTGGGTGGCGACGGGGCCGGGCGTGGCGGTGGCGGGCTGCTGAGCGAGCCCGGTCAGCGTGGTCGTCACGAGCGCGGTGACCGCTCCCGCGACGCCGACGCGACGACGCAGACCGGGGGTTGGCTTCAATGTCATGACGGGGAACGTAGGACCGGAATGTCAGGAAGACGTTTGCGGAGAAGCCCCTCCCGCTCCACGGTCTGACGCCGGAATCCGGTGCGGAAGGTGGATGCGGTCGGCGGGCACACCGGCGGCGAGCAGCCGCAGTCGCGAACCCGCCAGCATCGGAGGCGGTCCGCAGACGTAGACGACCTGGTCGGGGCGCAGGTGGTCGAGGGCGACCGTGAGCGCGTCACCCCGCCCGGCCGACTCCGCGTGCGGGTCGTGGGAGAACGCGGGCACGATGGTCAGCCAGTCGTGGGCGCACTGGAGCTTGTCGAGGGCGATGGCGTCGTACAGCTCGACGAAGGTGCGTGCGCCGACGACCAGCGTGACCCGGCGGCCGTCGGGGGCGGCGGCGACCTGCTCGACCAGGGCGCGCAGCGGGGCCAGCCCGGTGCCACCGGCCACCAGCAGCAGGTCGCCGTCGCGCAGGTGCAGGCCGGTGTCGCGGGGCGGGCCGAGGTGCAGCAGCTCGCCGGGGCGTACCTCGTGGACGAGGCTGCCCGAGACGGTGCCGGCGGCCACGGCGCGGACGTGCAGCTCGACGGTGCCGTCGGGGCGGGGTGCGTTGGCCGGGCAGTACCACCGCCAGCGACCGGGGTGCCGTGGGGTCTCGACGGGAACCGCCTGGCCGGGGCGGTGCGGCAACCGCGACCAGGGACGCAGGGTCAGGATGACGATGCCGGGGCACGGCCGGTCGTGACCGATCACCCTCGCCGGCACGCCGTCACCGGCCGCGCTCATCGGGCCACCGCCCGACGCACCTGGGCGATCCGTTCGTCGGGCAGGTCGGCCGCCCAGCACACTCCCACCAGGTAGTCACCGATGCGCCGATGCTGCTCCTCGGACAGGCCGAGCCCACCCCAGGCGTCCGCCGGCTCCCCGGCCAGCGCGGCGGTCACGCTCGCCGTCAGGTGCGCGGCAAGCCGGACCCGATCCACCCCCACGAGGTACGGCGACAGCTCCGCGTCCGCCGTCACCAGCCGCAACCAGCGGTGGACGATCTCCTCAGGGGTCACGCCTGCGCACCGCCCTCGGGCGTGACCTGCGCACGATCGGACAGCCGACCCGGGGCCGGGGTGTGCGCTTCTTCCTCCTGGTCGGTGGCGGGGACGGGGAGGTCTGTTACGGCGGTGTTCATGGTGTCTGCGGCCCCTGTTTCTCGGCGGAAGGGTGACGGGCGCCGGGGCGGGCGGGGACGAGGTCGCGTCGTTCGGGTCGACACGCCCCGGAGCCCAGCACCCGCCCCGGGCCATGCGGTCGACCATCGCTGCTGACCAGGGGTTCTGTTATGCCCTGATGATCGTGAGCATCATGCGCGCTCCGCATCCAGCCGACTACTCAGCCAACCGATACGACGATTTCCTGCGTCCCGGCGACGAGATGATGCCCGACCGCTGGGCGACCGTGGTCGACTGCCTTCGGCACGCGAGGAACCCGGCGGGCTGAGAAGCGTGAGCGTCCTCGATATGCGCGCTGCGTATACCGATCCCGCACGGAGCGGGTTGAATGGATACGCTCGACTTCGGACTCAGCCGCCCGCGATTGGCGAGGTTGCCGGTGACATCTGCGAACTGCCCACGCTGCGGCGGACGACTCGCCCGCGACAACGACAGCGGACGCTGCACGCCCTGCCAGGCCGCCGAACGCGACCGGCTCAGCGCGCCACCCGAAGTGCCGGCTTCCTTCTGGGAGCACCAGCCGGTACGACAGGCGCTCGCGTCACGTCATCTGGGCCAGGTCATCCGGGCGTACCGGTGCCATCCGTACCACGGTCGACATTCGTTGCCGCAGACCGTGGTGGCGGGATGGATGGGGATCACCCAGGCTCAGTTGAGCCGAGTGGAGAACGGCCCGCCGCTGGTACATCTGGACCGGATGGCGCACTGGGCGCAACTCCTGCGGATACCAGCCGGGCACCTTTGGTTCGAGCTTCCCGGCAGCAGACGCCCGCCCAGCCGTGGTCGCGGCGTCGGTGAAACAAACAGGATCGACAGCGAAGCAGTTGCTGCGGATGAAGCATCAATCACGGCGGACACTGGGGGTGGCACTACGGACCGACGACGATTCAACACATTGGCTACGCTCGCAGGACTCGGCGCGACCGGCTACCTCGGTCTGATGTCGACGCAGTCGGATGTCCCCAGAAGCATCGAGTTGGAGCATGTGCTCTTCGCCAGCTCACTGGTCGAAGAGCTGCGACGGGTCGATGCGGCGGTCGGAGCAAACGCGCTCTGCGACGTAGCGGGCCAGGTACACGCCCGGATGTCCCTCTGGGCGGCGAAGGCTACCTACAGCAGGCAGGTGGGCAACGCGCTCCAAAGTGCACTGGCGGATCTCTCCGTCGAGGCCGCCTGGCTCGCCATAGACGCCGACCGGCGGTCGGAGGCGAGGCCCTACCTCAACGAGGCCATCGCGCGTGCTCGCATGGCGGATGACCACCAAACCGAGGTGCGCGCCCTGTCCTGCCTTGCCATGTTGTTGATACGAGACGACCGACCGAGCGAATCGTTACACTGCGCGGACGCCGCCTTCCGATCATCCGCCGGTTGGGCCACGCCTCGATTGACTACCCTCCTACACCTACGCGCTGCCCGGTCCCATGCTGCACTTCAGGATGCGACCGGCTTTACCCGCGAGCTAACCAAGGCCAGGCATGCATTCGAACACGGAACCAGCGATGACGACCTCGCATTCCTCCACTTCGTGACGGTACAAGAGTTAGATGGCATCGCAGGGCTTTCCTATCTCGACCTGAACCGGCCGGATCGCGCCGCCGACTCGTTTCGAACCATCACGACGAGCCCGTCTCCGGTATTCCGGCGAAACCACGCATACTACACGGTCCAGCTCGCGGACGCGATGTACCGCCAAGGAGATTTCAACGGAGCCGCTCACCACGGCCAGGATGCTCTGCTCGCGCTGAGCCAGATGAATTCGGGTCGGGTGAACCGCCTTCTTTCGCAGGTTCGAAAGAAGGTCGGCCAACATCGCCGGGCTAGCTCAGAAGCCCGCAATTTCGTCGATGCCTATGATCAGACGGTGAGGCAATGAGCACGGATTTACAGCTACGCCATTACGATGCCGACCAGGCACAGCGGATCGTCGATGACCTGGTAGCCCTGTACCTAGCGGTATATCCCGACGGTGGCGAGTTCCACGGCGAGGACCGCTACCGCCGTCAACTCGGGGGGCACATGCAGGCGTCCGGATGGGATCTCGTCACGGCGACGACTAAGGGCGAGTTGATCGGATACGCCTACGGTTTCCCGTTGTCCGCACAGACGCGATGGTGGGCCGGTATCCAGCAACCCGTTCCCGCTGGCTTCACGGAGGAGAACGGACTGCGGACCTTCGCCCTGAGTGAGCTACTCGTACATCCAGCCTGGCAGCATCGCAGCATCGGCAGGGCCTTACACGACGAACTCGTGAACAACCGGGCCGAGGATCGTTCGACTCTGCTCGCCGATCCCGACAACCTCGTGGCCCAAGCGGCTTACCGCTCATGGGGCTGGCAAAAGATCGCTAGGCTCCAGCCAAGCTGGAACGGCGCTCCCCTGTACGACGTTCTGGTTCGACCCGACAGATCCTAGCTAAGTCGACCGGCAAGGAAGCCTCCTGAGCTGAGTGGGTGCGCTTAGCGACCAAACTCAACTAGCGGCCCGCATGATCGAGGCTGTGGTCACCGGCGGGCTGCCATGCCGTGGACGGCACGACGGTGACGAGGCTCATGGCAAACGGTATCCCCGCCCCGGCCGCCCGACCCTCGATGCTGCGACCGCTGCACTGGTCAATCCGCCGATGCCGCCAGCAAGCCAGATGCATCACCAGCCACTACGACGACAGGCCTCATCGAACCGTGATCACGATCCATGGCTGCGTACTAGGCGCACGGCGGTGGTCATCCGAATCGACGACTCTCTCTACTGCCTTTCAGTTTGACCTACTAGCACCGGCAGCTAGAAAATCGGCAATCCGTCTATATTTCATCCAACACACTAAGAGATACCCAACTTGCACGCAATCTACCCGAACCGGGCGACTCTTCCACAACGAACTTGACATATCTACCCGTAAGATCAATCCTTTCTCCACGCTGAGCAAGATCATCGACTACGGTAGCAGGAAAGAAGACGTTATCTGGATAGTCTTGATGCTCAATGAAGCCGTAGGTCTGCCGCCACTGACACACCTTTCCTAGTTTCACCTCTCCGACTTCCACTATACTGCTACGACTACGCTCACCGCCCATGACGAGCGGCTCACAGAGTCCACGGATTCGATCGTCCAAACCGACGCCCCTGTATAGCTTTCCCACATAACCCGGGAAATGTCTCCAAGGTGCCGTGTCTCTGAAAAGCGCTTCATGCGACGCAACAAGGCGCAATATCTCACCCAACTGCCGACCATAATCGTTAGTTGATATACCACTAGCCGTAACAGCTCGAATAAAAGTTGAGCCGCTTTCCAGAACTGCGGCTGCCAACTTATTATCCACCACCCCCGATTGAAGCTCTTTGACACCCAGGCTGAACCCCGCGTAAGCCTTTTGGGCTGCTTCTGAGTATTTTCGTTCATTATCCATTAAAAACTCAGCCCATCGCCGCCAAGACTCTGCAAGCGATGTGAGCGTGATCAATCGGACCCGCCCCTCGGCCATATCAAGCGCGGCCTCGAGGTACTCCTGCCCCTCTACGAATCGTCTAGACCAAATCAGGAATAGTCCAAGCTGCTGACTGGTGTCCGACGATTGAAAGTAACGATGGGCAATCTCAGCAAACTCTAAGCTCTGGGCCGGATCATGCGCTTTACGAGCCAAGTGCCCCGCAAAGAAGTAGGCAACAACTGCTCTTGATTCTTCATCCTCAGCCCGACGAAGCGCCGACCGATACATTGCCGTTGCCTGCTCGACCTGACCACGGACCGAGTGAATAAATGCCTCAACGCGATCCACTTCCCAATATTCAGGGTTCAACGTACGCGCCCTGGCTATATACTCAAGCGCCTGTTCTACATTCCTCCGCCTACAGGCGAGGAGCGCAAGGCGCAGCAGATGCGCCGTAGGCGCGTCATGACTCGATCGCACCCGCACGACATTCGGTGCAAGCTGCCGAGCCAGCTCATCCGCCCGCCGGCTCTCCTCGGATTTCCGAAAGTCAGATTCCTGTTTCGCAGTCCGGTCTAACATCTCAGCGTTTGGAGGGCTGATCTTTCTAAGGAAATGTCGTGCAGCTTCAGTCAACCGCACTCGAGAGACAAGCGGATTCTCAAGGTCAGATTCAAGAGAAACCATGGATCCGCTCAATAGAGACTGAACTGCTCGGCGCAGTCGATCCGGACCCATCTCCGCAAAGACAACCAGTTCGTCGTAAGTTGCACTTCTATCAAGAGCGAACAGCATTGCAAGCACCGTCTGGGGATCGGCCGAGAAAGATTTATATACAGACTCGACACAAAACGCCAGCAACTCGTCTTGATTGGCAAGGGCTTCGAGGGGTTGCCTGCCCGCCTCAACAGAGAGGACATACCATCTGATAGCTAGAGGGCTATGCCGAAGACGCGCAACGACCTCTTGCACCGTACTCTTACTTACCGATGCCAGCCTTTCAACCCCACGAGATCGCGCAAAGTTTCGGAAGAGGAATTCCGAGTCGCTTTCTTTCAAGGGCTCAAGGGGAACTCTTCTCTCAAATTGACCAATACCGATTCGACTCGTGAAAAGATAGGTGACACTATCAGGCAAAGCGTCATAAAGAGCAATGACCTCAGAACCACTAACAGTCTCAAGATTATCTATCACTAGTAGCGTATCAATCCCATCCAGAGCGTTCGCCAGTTCTTCAATTCCGCCCGTGAAGCTCTCATCAATTGCCGCCCCCAAAGTCTGCGCCACCCCTGTAACATCCCTCGCCGCGCCTGCGATCTGCATAACGCCATCAGCAGTCAATCGCTCAGTCTTGAGCGAGGTCCACAGGATGCACTCATAAGGTGATTCAGGATGATCCAGGATGCTGTAAGCAACCTCCAACGCAACCGCGGTCTTTCCGATGCCCCCTTCGCCGACAATAGTGATTATCGGTTCACGCCTTCTCAGAAGTTGCTTTAATATCTTCTGGCATGTTGCATTTCGCCCAATCAGGCCCGTCTCGTCATACTCAGGAAGAGGGAGGTTATGCAGGATCCTCTCCGAGAATTTCTGCCCGAGAGAAAAGGACGGCTCCCATTGTGGATCCGCAACTAAATGATCCAAGGTCTCTCTGGTTGACTGCCAGTAACGAGTGACGTAGAGGCGACAGCAACTAACTGCCTTCTCGGCATCCCCCGGCGACAACGGCCGCCCGTGCATTACTCGATTACGAATAGACACCAATTCCGCGAGTACACCTACGTTTTGTCGCAATTCTCTGCCAAGCTCAGCCGGAAGAGAATCGCGATGCTGGTTCAGCAGGTCGTAAGCCTCTTGGAGGTGCAAAAACTCTACAATAGAGACGCCTGAGGCGATATCCGTAGCTTCTCTACGATCATTAACTTTGGAGTAAACTACGCCGAGCGCCTCCACCTCGTCGAGGTGATCGAGGACATAATGGGTGAAGCTCCGCCTAAGGTCATTCTCGAAAGAGTCGATTAATATATACAGCCGGGATCTAGTCATACGGGTGCGGATGTCGATTGGCTCCCTACTGCCCTCGACGAGTTTCACGCTTACCTCACAAGTTCGTCACTAAATTCAACTTGCTTCATGCCTGCAGTCCGTTAACAGGAATGCGGTTTACACTATTCGCCTAATGGCAATCCGAAGAATGCCTGAATATCAGGCATTCTGGTTCAATGGGCGCCGGCATGAACCGTCAGAACGGATCCAAATGCGACATCAGAAGCCCTCACCCTTGCTGGCATCGATCCCAGAGCTATCTCAAGTCCGGCAATGCGGGTCCACCGCCTCCCCACAAGGCCTCTGACCATACCCGTAGGGCCTTGCGGCTGGGACCCCGAATTGATCAAAGGTAAGCCCTAACGTGGCTTCTACACTCAGAAGTCGAACGGCACGCAGCTTGATCGAGTGCAGCGACAGCGGCTGCTAGGCGGAAGACCGCAGGTCACCCGGCCGAAGTCAGATCAGGGCAACCTCGAGTGGGCATGCAAGTAGCGGTCTTCTTCGCTGCTGGCTACCTTGAAGTGTCGGGGAACCGACAGACGCATGGCGGCATGCAGCACGGGGCCACGGCGAATGGAGCCGACGGTATCTTTCTTATGTGATGGATCTTGAGCAGGGCCTGTATGAACATCTGATCACGCACCAGCTCGCCACCCATCTTCGCCACCTCGACCCGGCCCACGTCCAGCACCACCCACTGGACCCCGGCGACTCGCACCAGCCCCTCACCCGGCACCTCGCCGCCCTGGTCAGCCGTGCCCTGCAAGCCGTCCCGAACGGCGAGGACAAGCTCCGCCACCAGGTCGAGCTGACCAACCGGATCGCCGAGGCCATCGCCACCCTCAGCCCCGCCGCGACCGACCAGCACGACCAGATCGCCGACGCCCGCAACCTGCTGCACGCCATCGCCGCCCCACCCACACCCCCGGCCCAGCCGACCTTCCCGCAGCGCCCCACCACCCCGCTCTCCACCGGCGCACTGCTGGTCAACGGCAGACACCAGCCCCGCATCGGCCACGAGGTCAACCACGAGATGGCGTCGGCGCAGGGTGTCGACCTGCTCTGCGCGTTCATCAAGTGGCACGGCCTGCGCATCGTCGAACCCGCCATCCGGGAGCTGATCCAGCGCGGCGGCAAACTACGCGTCATCACCACCACCTACCTGGGCGCGACCGACCAACGCGCCCTCGACCGGCTCGCCGAACTCGGGGCCGACGTCAAGGTCTCCTACGAGACCAGGACCACCCGACTACACGCCAAGGCGTGGCTGTTCCGTCGCGGCAACGGTCTGACCACCGCGTACGTCGGGTCGAGCAACCTGTCGAAGGCGGCGCTGGTCGACGGGGTGGAGTGGAACGTCCGGATCTCGAACGTCGAGCAGCCGCACGTCATCGACACCTTCACCGCCACCTTCGAGGACTACTGGAACGACCCGGCGTTCGAGACCTACGACACCGGGCGGGACGCCGAACGGCTGCGCCGCGCGCTGCGCGGGGAACGGCGCGAGGACTCGCCGACGCAGATCGCCAACCTGGACGTACGCCCGTACCCGTACCAGGCGGAGATCCTGGCGGACCTGGACGCCGAGCGGCAGGTGCACGGCCGGCACCGCAACCTGGTGGTGATGGCGACCGGCACCGGCAAGACGGTGGTGGCGGCGCTGGACTACCGGCGGCTGCACCGAAACAAGACCGTCGACTCGCTGCTGTTCGTCGCCCACCAGGAGCAGATCCTGCGGCAGAGCCTGTCGACGTTCCGCCAGGTCATGGGGGACGGCAGCTTCGGCCAGCTGCTGGTCGGCGGGAACGAGCCGACGGGCTGGCGGCACGTCTTCGCCTCCATCCAGTCGCTGCACCGGCGGGAGATCGACCCGCAGGCGTACGACATGGTGATCGTCGACGAGTTCCACCACGCGGAAGCGCCGACGTACGCCCGGTTGTTGGAGAGGCTCGCGCCGCGCGTACTGCTGGGGCTCACCGCCACGCCCGACCGGGCCGACGGCGGCGACGTGCGGCGGTGGTTCGACGGGCGCGCGGCCGTGGAGCTGCACCTGTGGGAGGCGTTGGAACGGCAACTGCTCGCACCGTTCCAATACTTCGGGGTACACGACGACACGGACCTGTCGCACCTGCGGTGGCGGCGCGGCCAGGGATACGACCTGGCGGACCTCGACGGGGTCTACACCGGTGACGACGCGCGGGCGCGGATCATCCTGAAGGCCGTCCGGGACACCGTGGACACCGGCCGGATGCGGGCGCTCGGGTTCTGCGTGGGCATCGGGCACGCCGAGTTCATGGCCGACTGGTTCACCCGGCACGGCGTACCGTCGGCGACGGTGACCTCGCGGGCGGACCGCGCGGAGCGCGACCGGCTGCTGCGGGAGTTCAAGGCCGGGAAGCTGCGGGTGCTGTTCACGGTCGACCTGTTCAACGAGGGTGTCGACCTGCCGATGGTCGACACGATCCTGATGCTGCGGCCCACCGAGAGCGCCACCATCTTCCTGCAACAGCTCGGCCGTGGGCTGCGCCTCGACGACGACAAGCCGTGCCTGACGGTGCTCGACTTCATCGGCGGGCAGCACGCCAACTTCCGGTTCGACCTGCGCTGGCGGGCGCTGACCGGGATCAGCCGGCGGGCCGTCAGAGCCGCCGTCGAGCAGGACTTCCCGTCGCTGCCCAGCGGCTGCCACGTGCAGCTCGACCGGGTCGCCAAGGACATCGTGCTCGACAACCTGCGCACCGCGTTGCCCACGTCAAAGAAGGGCCTGGTGGCCGAACTGCGGCAACTCGGCGACGTGAGCCTCGCCGAGTTCCTGCGGGAGACCGGCCTGGAGGTGGAGGACGTCTACCGATCGGCCTCTGTCGGCGGGTGGACCGGGCTGCGTCGGCTCGCCGGCCTGGACCCCTCGGCCCCCGGCCCGGCCGACCGCGAATTGGGCCGGGCCATCGGCCGGATGCTGCACCTCGACGACGTCGACCGGCTCGACCTGCTGGCGCGGGTCGCCGCCGGTGACCCGCCGCCGGCCGGACGGCTGTGGAACATGGTGCACTTCGACCTGTGGGGGCCGCAGGCGCTGTTGGCCGCCCGGGAGGAACGCCTCGAACGGCTGTGGGCCGAACCGGCCCGCTGCGCCGAACTGCGCCAGGTCGCCGAGGTGCTGCGGGAGCGCATCCACCGGGTCACCGCGCCCGTCGGCGTACTGCGGGTGCACGCCCGGTACAGCCGCAACGAGGCGTGCGCGGCGTTCGGCATGACCAACCCCGGGTCGCTACGGGAAGGGGTGAAATGGCTGGAAGCCGAGCAGGCGGACCTGTTCTTCGTCACCCTGGTCAAGTCGGAGCAGCACTACTCCCCCACCACCATGTACGCCGACCGGGCCGTCACCGAGCGGCTGTTCCAGTGGGAGTCGCAGAGCACCACCTCGGAGTTGTCCCCCACCGGGCAGCGGTACATCCACCACGCGGCCCGGGGTTCGACCGTGCACCTGTTCGTCCGGGAGACCCGGGTGCCGGACCGGGACCTCGGCGCTCCGGCCTACCTGTACGCCGGGCCGATGACCTACCAGCGGCACAGCGGCGAACGGCCGATGCGGATCGTGTGGGAGTTGGCGACCCCGCTACCCGCCGACCTGTACGCGGCGGCCCGCACCATCGCCGCCTGAGGTCGTCCCCATGGGATCCTCAGGCCGCATCGGCGTTCGGCGTGAACCTGATGTCGAGCCGCATGTCGAGGGCGCCGGCCAGTCGTTCCAGGACGGGCAGGGTGGGTATCGTCCCGCCAGCCTCGAACCGCGCCACGGCGGACTGCGTCATTCCGGCAGCTCGCGCCAGCCGACTCTGGCTCCAGCCACTGCGCTCGCGCAGGTGGCGAACCTCCTGGCCCAGTTCGAAGGCGATCCTGGTCGCGTCGTACGCCTCAGCCGCTCCAGGTTCGGCCAGCCGGCGGTCACGCAGGTCGTTCCAGTCGACGCGATCACTCATCGTTCTGCCCCCTCGTCACGATGTGCCGCTCCGTCATGCACTGCTCAAGCGCCCGGCGAGCCCGCTGGATCTCCCGGTCCTCCCGCATCCGCGTCTTCCGGAACACCGTCAGCAGGATGATCCTCCGCTCGCCAGCTATCCAGTACGTCAGGCGTACCGCGCTGCGCTCCAGGTAGAAGCACAATTCTCTGAGTTTGCCGTCCAGTTGCCTGGTATGAGGTTCGCCGAGGAGAACACCTCGACTGGCAAGAAGATCAATATAGAACGCCACTCGGGCGAAGTCTGTGCTCGGCAGTTCCTCCAGCCAGTCTCGGACTTCTGGCTCCAGCTCCACGCTACCCAGGCCATAGCGTTGATGCTATAGCCCCAGGTAATCAGACACCCTTGGCGACGATCACGTGTCGCGTCAGTTTCCCGGCTTGGCGGCGAGTGCGGGGAGAGGCGTCAGCCGGAAGCGGTCGTTCAGCAGGAGGACGTCTCCGCCACCCGGCTCCCCCCGATGCCCAACTCCTCGATCCGCTGCCACAGCGGCACCAACGCCGCGTCCGGGTCCCGGCTGAACACGCTCCCCCGGATGCGTACGAAGACGCAGTTGCCGACCCGTTCCAGCACCGCCTGCCGGCGCATGTCGCTCTCCCACTGCTCCGGCCCGTGATAGGCGTCCCCGTCGCACTCGATCGCCAGCCGCCGCCCGTCCGGGGCGGGCAGCACGAAGTCGATCCGGTACGAGCCGACCCGGAACTGCGGCAACGGCCGCAGCCCCCGGCGCAGCATGCGCCGCAGCACCTCGCGTTCGAAGTCGCTGTCGCAGCGCTGCTCCAGGTTGTCGTACGCCTCCTCGGCGGTGGTGACGTTCTGGCAGTAGCGCAGCAGCAGACCCCGGGCGTCGTCGGGGCGCAGGTCGTCGGGTTGCACGGAGTGGAACACCCAGAGCTGGTCGCGGGCCCGGGAGGCGGCGACGTTGACCCGCCGGTGGTGGTCGCGTTTGGTGAACGCGGCGACCGGCCCGTGGTGCGGGGAGACCACCGTCGACACCAGCACCACGTCGCGTTCGTCGCCCTGGAAGGTGTACGGGTCGCCGACACGCAGCCGGCGGCGTTCCATCTCCTCCTCGCCGATCTCCTCCCGCAGCCGGGCCAGCAGGTAGAGGGCCTGCCCGCTGGTGCTGAGCAGGCTGACCACGCCGATGCTGCGGCCCGCGTACGCCGGGTCGGCGACGATCGTGGCGACCCGCGCGACGAGGGCCTCGGCCTCGGCGACGTTGACGTTGCCGTACGTGGGCAGGTCCTGGCGGACGCCCTCGGGCACGTGCACGGCGACGACCGGGTCGCCGATGCCGGCGGGCCGGTCGGTGCGCAGCGGTTCGATCTCGCCGCCGTAGTAGGTGTCGCTGGAGAACCCGATGATCGCCGGCACGGACCGGAAGTGCTCGGTGAGCAGGATCCGCTCGGGTGAGCGGCGGACGGCGTGGTCGTAGAGGCTGCTCTCCGGGTCGAAGTGCTCGGCCGACGGCACGTCGACCAGGTGTGAGTTGATCAGGCCGGTGACGCTGCCGACGAAGGAGAGCTGCGGCCCGATCTGCTGGTCGTCACCGACCACGACGGCCCGTTCGGCCAGGCTGAGGATCGGCAGCGCGAACAGGTCGGCCTGGGACGCCTCGTCGACGATGACGACGTCGAAGCGCGCGCCCCCGGCGAACTGTTCGATGGCCCGGTCGACGGACATCACCCACACCGGCACGGCGTCCACGGCGGCGGTCATCGCCTTCTGGGCGTGGGCCTGCCACTGGGCGGCGTTCTTCCCGGTCCCCTTTCCGATCTTGCGCAGCGCGGTGGTCCAGTCGGCGAGGGCGGCCCGCCGCCGGTCGTCCAACGCCAACGACACCTCCAACCAGGCGGAGGCGACCACGAGTTCCCTGGTGAGCTGGCGGATGCGTTCCCGGGTGCGGTCCACGCGCCGGCCCAGGGCCACCGGGTCGACGCTGCCGACGACCTGGTCGAACCAGGTCTGCGCGCGCCGCCACCGCCACCGGTCGAGGCAGTCCGCGCCGGTGCCGTGCAGGGCGACGGCGGTGCCGTCCTCGAGCTGGGCGGCCCAGTCGGGGGCGACGGGTCGCAGCCGGTCGGTGAGCTGGGCGAGGCGTTGCGCCTCGGGGCGCAGGGCGGCGAGCCGGCGCACCTCGTCGAGCAGGGCGTCCCAGCCGTCGACGTCGCCCTGGAAGCTGTGGTCGAGCAGCCGCCACAGGTCGCTGGCGTCGACGCCGGACATGCCGTGTTGCAGCAACGCGTCGAGTCGGTGTTCCTCGGCCACCAGCTCGTCGTGGGCGAACACCGCGGTGGCCCGGCCGAGCAGGGTGATCAGCGCGGTCAGCCGGCGTACGTCGATGGTGTGCTCGGTGCGCGGCAGCACCCGGCGGACGGTGCCCAGCAGGGCCGGCCAGCGCCGCCGGTCCCAGTCCAGCGCGGTGGCGGCGGCGGTGAGCAGCTGGCCGGTCCAGTATTCCGGCTCGTCGCCGACCTCGGCGGGCAGCCCGAGCGACGCCCGCCACTCCGCCCACCGGGTGGCCAGCGCCTGCCGCAGCCGACGCCGGGTGACGTACGCGACGACGATGTCGACGTCGTCGGCGCTGCGCAGCATCTCGCCGTCGATCCGGCATTCGGTGGCGATCCGGGCCAGGGTGCCCTGGAAGAGCCTGCTGACGCCCTTGCCGGTGGCGAACCGCTGCCGCAGCTCGTCGAGCAGGGCCAGCAGCCGGCGCGGCTCGGTCAGGTGGGCCTCGGCGACGGTGACCTCGTGTCCGGCGATGACCCGGGCGGCGGTGGCCAGGTCGGCGAGCGCCTGCTGGCTGGCGGCGACGTGGTCCTCCCACCGGATGCGCCAGTTGGCGTCGGCCTGCAGCAGGGTGCCGAGCCGGTCGGTCCACGCCCCCTCCCGCTCGGTGAGCAGGGTCAGCGCCTCCCGCAGTTGACCGCCGAGCTGCTCCATGGCGGGCTGCCCGACGGCGCGCACCTCGGCGACCAGCATCCCGGCGTCGGCGAGCCGGTCCAGTTCGCGTCGGGTCGCGGCCAGCTCGTGGCGGTCGCCCCGGATCGCCTCGGCGGCCGGCAGGTCGGCCGCCGTCGGCAGCTGACGCAGCGCCTGCGCCCGGTCGGGTCGCCGGGTACGCCGGGCGATGTCGAGCAGTTCGCTGAACTCCTCGCCGGTCAGCGGGGCGTCCAGGTCGGGGGCGAGGGGGTCGGGGATGTCGCCGTACCGGTCGGCCCGTTCGCGCAGCCACACCCCGACGTCGCCGGGGGACAGCCGGATGCCGTCGATCTCGTAGCGGGCGGACTCGTGTTCGGCCAACGCGCGCAGACCGGCCAGGGCGAGCCCGAGGTCCCGCTCGGCCTCCTCCAGTTGCCGGCGCAGCCGGTCGACCCGCTGCTGCTCGGCGCGACGGTCCAGGGTGGCGCCCCGGTCGGAGAGTTCCCGGGCGGCGAGTTGGAGCTGCACCAGCTGGTCGGCCGAGCGGCCGAGCACCGCCAGGCAGAGCGGTTGGATCTCGGCCGGCAGGCCGTCGCGCAGCACCCGCAGCGGGTCCTCCTTCTGCGCGACGACCAGCACCCGCTTGCCGTGTGCCATCAGGTGGCAGATCAGGTTGCGGATGGTGTGCGTCTTGCCGGTGCCGGGCGGCCCCTGCACGGCGACGTTGCGGTGCTGGGCCAGCCGGCGGGCGATGGACTCCTGCGCCTCGTTGGTGGGCAGCGGCATGAGCAGCCGCTCCCCCAGCGGCTGCCACCGTTGCGGCTGGTCCTGCGGCATCTCCAGCCGGCTCGGCTCGTGGGCGAGGATGGCGGCCAGCGCGCCGATGCCGGTGGTGTCGCCGCCCAGCAGCCGGGTCCGCAGCTCCTCCAGGAAGCGGCGCAGCATCCGCTGCCGGGGCCGGACGAACAGCACCCCGGTGTCGTGCACGTACGCGCCGGTGGGGGCGGGGGCGTCGGCGTCGCGCAGCACCGGGTCGTGGCCGAGGCGGCGCAGCGCCCGCTCGAAGAACTCCCGCCGGTCGAGGTCCGCCCAGACGTCGAGGTCGAGTTGCCCGCCGACGCCGGCCAGGGCCAGCAGCTGCCGCAGGTAACGCTCGTCGAGGCCGGTCAGCGGGTCGGTCTGCAACCTGGCCGGCCCCTGCGGTACGACCCGCACGACCGACCGGTCCGCGTCGAACTCGACGGCGACCGGGGTCACCACCAGCGGGTACCGCACCGGGTGGCCGGCGACGTCGACGCGGATGACGCCGTGGCCCCAGACGAGTTCGTGACTGGCGGCGGTCATGTCGACCCGGTGCATCAGGTCGAACAGGGCGCGGTGCAGTTGGCGTACCCGGTCGGTGCGGGCGGCCTGCTCGGCCCAGGGCCGCCAGTCCTGCTCCCGCCACTGCTCGAAGCGGGGTCGCAGCCGTGCGAGGGTCTCCTCGTCGCCGGTCAACCTCGGCTCGGCCGGGTAGGGCGGGGTGTCGGCGAGGTGCGCGACGAACTCGACGGGGGTCTTCAGTCGCCGGGGTGCCGCCGGCAGGCCGACCTGGAGCCAGCTCACCCCGTCGGCCGAGACGCCCACCTGGCAGTCGGGGTGCTCGGGCAGGTCGTGCTGCCAGAGCGCGTCCGCCGTGGGCACCGTCCGGACCGGTTTCTCCAGCTGGGCGCGGACCGCCATCAGGTAGTCGACCAGCGCGGTGGTGCGCTCCAGGATCAGCGCGGGCGGTTCAGTGTCGGACGTGGCGCGGGGGAGCATGCGGCACCTTTGCTGGCTGTGGCGGTCCCCGGCACCCTACCGGCGAATTCCTCCCGGACGGGACCTCCGGTCGGCATTCCTGACCGCGACCGTGTCGGTGGTCCGTTGTCGGAGGTCCGTTCTAGCCTGGGCCGGCAACCACACCCGAGGGAGACCATCGTGCTCGACCACCTGGGCATCCAGGCCCGCGACATCCCCGCCAGCCTCGCCTTCTACGACGCCGTCCTCGCCCCGCTGGGCGCCCGCCGGCTGTTGGAGTACGGCGACGTGGTCGGCTACGGCGTCGAGCGGCCCGACTTCTGGCTCAGTCCGACCACGACGTCCGGCCCGGCCCACGAGGCGCACATCGCCTTCGCCGCCGCCGACCGGGCCGCCGTCCGGGCGTTCCACGACGCGGCGGTGGCGGCCGGCGCCGAGGTGCTGCACGCCCCGAAGGTCTGGCCGGAATACCACCCGACCTACTTCGGCGCGTTCGTCCGCGACCCGGACGGCAACAACGTCGAGGCGGTCTGCCACCGGCCGGAGTGACGGTCCACCTCCGACCTCCGACCCACGACTACCGGGCCCGACGCGCTGGCGGTCAGCCCGGCTCGGCCGCCGCCAGCGCCAGGTTCTCCGGCACGTCCCGGTCGTGATAGATCCGCTCGCTCGGCTCGATGCCGGCGAGGAACATCGCGTACACCGCCGCCATTCGCAGCCAGGCCACCGGCCGCAGCAGCGCCACCGCCCGTTCCGGCCGGCAGCCGGGCACGTCGGCCCGCCAGCGTGCGCACCAGTCGGCCACCAGGGCGGCGGCCGGCCCGGCGGGCAGCTGCTCGGTCAGCCGCAGGATGTCGAAGGCGGGGTGACCGACGAACGCGTCGCCCCAGTCGATGATGGTGTACCGCGACCCGTCGGCGCGGACGTTGCCGGGGTGCAGGTCACCGTGCACGAGGGTGTCGGGCAGCCCGCACCGGGCCACCTCGTCGAGCCGCCCCTGCAGCCCGGCGACGAGCGGGTCGGCGGCGGGGTGCGGGGCGAGCTTCGCGCGCAGCCACCGGGCCAGGGCGGCACCACGCAGGTCCGGCACGCCGGCGGCGGCGAGCCCGTCGACGGTGGGCACCGTGCGCACCTGGAGGGCGTGATGGTCGACGGCGATCGCGGCGCGTTCGGCGGGGTCGGCGCCGTAGCGGTCCTCCCCCGGCACGTGGTCGAGCAGCATCCGCCCCTCGTCGTCGGCGGCGAGCAGCGTCGGGGTGGCCGGGTCGCCGGCGAGCAGCCGCAGCACCGCCGCCTCGTGCCGGAAGAACACCGGCACCTGTTTGAGCCAGGCGGTGCCGTGCGGCCCGTCGAGTCGCCATACCGCCGACAGGTTCCAGGTGCGCTCCTGGGCCGACACGGTCGCCGGCCGACCCAGCCGGTCGAGCTGCGCGGCGGCCCAGGCCAGGCTCGCCGCCGGCCCGCCCGGCTGCGCGTAGGGCGCGCGCAGCGGATGCGCCGCCGGCTGCACCGCCTCCGCCGGCAGCAGCGGTACGCGCACCGGGCCGGCCACCTCGGCCAGGTAACTGACGTGGCCCCCGGGTGGCCGCCCGCGCTGCCCGGCGAGCAGCCGCAGCACCGTCACCTCGACGCCGTACGCGGCGCGGGCCCCCGCGACGACCGCCGTCGTGTCATGCCACCAGGGCACCGGCACGTCGAAGTCGGGCAGTGCGCCGAGGAGGCGGCCGGCGGGGTCGACCAGGACGAGTCGGATGGTGCGGGACATGCCCCGGACGGTAGCGGCGGTCCACGCGACAGGCGAGCGGAATACCGCCGGTCCGTATGCCGCCGGTGGTCCGTCCGACGACCGGGATGCTGCGGTCAGCTTCCCGGTCGGGTGGCGAGGATGACGTCGAGGCCCCGGCGGAAGAGGTCGTCGTCGCTCCACTGTCGATCGTCGAGGTGCCCGGAGGCGGTGAGGGTGGGGTAGCTGGCGGCGTTCGCCACGAGGTGCCGGCGGGCCTCGGCACGTACCTCCGGGTCGCCGGTCTGGTGCCAGGTGGCTTCGGTCAGCGCGGCGCCGATCACGTAGTTGGCCACCAGTCGGGTGACGACGGCCAGGTCGAGGCCGGTGAAGCCGGCGCGGACCAGCGCCGACTGGAGGAACTCCGTGCGGGCGAGGACGTGCGGGCCGAGCATCGGCCGGCCGATCAGGCCGGGCGCCCAGGGGTGGCGGAGCATGGCCGCCCGCCACCCCGAGGTCAGCAGGTGTACGTCGTCCCGCCAGTCGGAGCCGGCTGCCGGCAGTGGCACCTCGCCGAAGATGTGGTCGACGGCCAGGTCGAGGACGTCCTCCTTCGTCGTGACGTGCCAGTAGAGGGCGGTCGGGGTGACCGTCAGGTGTTCCGCCAACCGGCGCATCGTCAGCCCGTCGATGCCGTGCCGGTCGAGCAGGGCGACGGCCGCCGTCACGATCCGTTCCCGGGTCAGCGGGGTGGCCCGGCGGTTGCGGGTCGGCTCCGCGCGCAGCCAGACCGCGCCGGCCCTGGCATCGGACCGGCCGCCGTGCCGCTCGGCGGAAGCCCCACTCAATTCAGTCGCGTCCACCCGCAGCAGCCTAGTACAGTGCTCAGTTGAGTTAACGCCGTTAAGTTAAATGTTCAGCGTTAGAGGAACTGCCTGAGCCGGACCCGCCGGACCCCTCGGCGGGCAGTGGCGATTCCAGGAAGGACGGTGGCACCCCGTGCCGCTGATGCGGATACAGCTGGACAGCGACCGGCAGACCGCCCGCCGGGTGGTGGAGCTGCACCGGACCGGGAAGGTCCATCGCGAATCCCGGGATGCCGCCCGCGCCGAGGTGTGGCGGCGCGGGCGCACCCCTGCCGGCGAACCGGTCTTCGTGGGCACCACCAACGGCGAACCCGTCCGGCTCATCTACGACGTCGAGGTCTACCGCGACGTGACGGCGTGAGGTGGGCCGGGCTGGTCAGCAGCAGCCGGTGCCCGTCGGCGGCGGGGCCACCGGACGGTCAGCGGACCGGGTCGTGGGTGCCGCGCGGGACGCCCGGCCGGCAGCGGCGCAGCCGGTCCGCCGCCATCCGGCCGCCGACGGCCAGGCCGTGCCGTTCGACGGCGGTCAGGCCGTAGGCGCTGCACGTCGGGGTGTAGCGGCACTGGCCCGGCCAGCGGTGCGACAACCACCGCCGGTAACCGAGGATCGCCGCCCGGCCCGCCCGGTCGACCACCGGTGCCCGGCTCACCCGGGCCGTGGTCGCGCCGAGGGTGAGCAGCAGGGAGAACAGGCCGAAGTCGCAGCAGGGCAGGCTGTCGCAGCCGTCGCAACCGTCGCAGTCGGCATCGCACCAGTCGCGCTTCTTCTTGCGCTGCTTACGCTTGAAATGGATCACGCCGTACATGATGCGACGGCCGCGCCAGTCCCACTGTCGGGGCCGATGGGCCGAAGCAGCGGTATCGACCCGGGCCTGACACCGCTAGCCCCGGTGGATCAGTGGTGGACGGTGCGGCGTACCCCGTCGTGGCCGGCGCAGGGCTTCGGCTGGCCGCCGGTCAGGCTGACCGCGCCGTCGCGGCACGACACCAGGTAACCCCGCCCGGCCCAGAACTGCGGCACACAGTCGAACCAGTCGCAGACCCGGTGGTCGGGCTTACGCACCCGCTCGCCGCCGCAGTAGTCGTACCCCATCGGGTTCGCCGGTGCCCCGCAGCGTCGCTCCCGCACCACCGACGGGGACGGGGCCGGCGACGAGGGTCGGGTCCGCGCCGGGACGGGGCCGGGCGCGGCGGTGGCCGCCGCCGCCACCTCCGGGGAAGCCGGCGGGTCCGACTCGACCAGCACCGCCGGCACCACCAGGGTCAGCGCGGCGGCCACCGCGACGGTCCGCCGACCACCGGGGATCCGGGCGCTGATCCGGGCCTGCGCGGGAGTGGCGATCTCCGGCCGGAACGGCGTGGCCTCGGCATGGGTGGCGATCAGCTCGTCGAGCTGGGCGAGGACGGCGGGCCGCTGCTCGATGGCGTCGGCGAAGGCCAGGGTCAGCACGAACCGGAACTCGGTCGCCACACCCGCCGGCAGCAGCAGACCGGAGGTCTGCCGCCGGTCCAGGACCTGGATCAGGCTCACCGGGGCCGCCGGGTCGTGCAGCAACCCGGTCATCTTGCCGTACGCCCAGTCGCGCCGGCCGCGCCCGCCGACCAGGACCAACCGACGGTTGGTGACCACCGCGATGCCGGCGTCGGTGACCCGGACCCCGTCGGGCAACCGGTGGCGCAGCCGCCCCGGATCCGCCTCGACGACCAGGTCGGGGGCGGGCAGCACGGTGGTGTGCCGCAGCTCGACCAGCTGCACGCCGGGCGTCGTCCAGAGCGCCGACTCACCGGGGCTCAACGCCAGCGGCAGGCCGCCCCCGGCCGCCGCGCTGCCCCGCAGGCCGACGGCGAGGGCCCGCAGCCGACGCAGTTCGTCGTCACGGCGACGCCAGGCCCGCTCGGCGGTGCGGAAGACCCGCCGCCGTCGTTCGTTCTGCTGGCGAGCCCAGGTGTAGCGCCAGGTGGAACCCGTCGAATCAGTCATCGCCACGCCGATCCCTCCGCCGTGCGAGCCACCAACCGGTGTTCACCCGGCTCAACGGCAGGAACAAGCCCGACGGACCCGGCATTGCCGATTTACCACCCGATCGGGGGATGGATTTCCCGCCGGGCGGCGCACCGCACGATGCCTCACCTTCCGGTCCGACGCCGTGCGGGGTGCTGCCGGCGTGGGTAACGTCAGCCGCAGCCGGGCCGCACCGCCCGCACCGCCGACGCCAAGGGGGACCCGTGACCGGCCCGGACCAGCGCCGCCGCGTGGTGCTCGGCGTCGACATCGGCACCACCAGCACCAAGACCGTCGGGTACGACACCGACGGCCACCAGCTCGCCAGCCACTCCGTCGGCTACCCCCTCGACGAGCCGCACCCCGGCTATGCCGAGCAGGACCCCCAGCTCATCTTCGACGCGGTGGTGGAGACCATCCGCACCGTCGTCACCGAGCTGGGCACCGGCATCGCCGGTCTGTCGTTCAGCACCGCCATGCACAGCCTGATCGGCCTCGACCCGGACGGCGTACCGCTCACCCCGTCGGTGACCTGGGCCGACTCCCGGGCCAGCGGTCAGGCCGAACGGCTGCGTGCCGCCCCCTGGGGGCTCGCCCTGCACCGGCGCACCGGCACCCCCGTGCACCCGATGGCCCCGCTGCCGAAACTCCTCTGGTACGCCGAGCAGGAGCCGACGCTGCACGCACGGGTCGCCCACTGGGTCGGCATCAAGGACTACGTGCTGCTGCGGCTGACCGACACGCTGGTCACCGACCACTCGGTCGCCTCGGCCACCGGCCTGATGGACATCCACCAACTCACCTGGGACGCGCAGGCGCTGCGGATCGCCCAGATCACCGAGGAGCAGCTCCCCCGGCTCGTCCCCACCACCACCGTGCTGCCGGGGCTGACCGCCCGCGCCGCCATCGCCACCGGCCTGCCCGCCGACACCCCGCTCGTGGTCGGCGCGGGTGACGGCCCGCTGGCCAACCTGGGTCTCGGCGCGGTACGCCCCGGCGTCGTCGCCTGCTCCATCGGCACCTCCGGGGCGATGCGGGTGGCCGTCGAACGTCCCGCCGTCGACCCGCTCGGCGGGGTGTTCTGCTATGCGCTCACCGAGGACCGGTGGGTCGTCGGCGGGGCGATCAACAACGGCGGGATCGTGCTCCAGTGGGCCGGCGACGCGCTCGCCCCCGAGTTAGGCGAGCACGGTGAGGAGGAACTGCTGGCGCTGGCCGCCACCGCCCCGGTCGGCTCCGGCGGGCTGATCATGCTGCCGTACCTGCTCAGCGAGCGGGCCCCGCACTGGAGCGCGCTGCCGCGCGGGGCGTACGTCGGGCTGACCCACGGGCACCGCCGCGAGCATCTCGTCCGGGCTGCGTTGGAGGGGGTGTGCCAGCAGCTCGCCCTGGTCCTGGCGTCGGTCCGGGCGGCCGGCAACGAGGTCCGCGAGGTGCGGGCCAGCGGCGGCTTCGCCCGCAGTCCACTGTGGCGGCAGATGCTCGCCGACGCGCTCGGCATGCCGGTGCGGTTCCCCGCCGGCCACGAGGGCTCCAGCTTCGGCGCGGCGCTGCTCGGCATGCAGGCGCTCGGCCTGATCGACTCCATCGACGTCGCCGCCGACCTGGTCCGCATCGACGAGACGGTACGCCCCGAGCCGGCCTCCGCCGCCACCTACGCCGCCCTGCTCCCCCTGCACTCCGAGCTGTACGACGCGCTGGTGCCCACCTTCGCGTCGCTGCGCCGGCTGGCCCCCAGCCTGCCGGCGGAGCCACCGCCCACCCCCGCACCCATGTGACCGTCCGCACCGCACCGGGTCGGACACCGTCCGAAGGTCGTGATTACCGTGCTCACTCTCCTCGCCGCACCGGCGGAACCGGCCACCAGCGCCGGTGACGCCCAGCTCGTCGTGGCCGCCCTGCTGGGCATCGCCGCGGTGGTGCTGCTCATCGCCTGGGGCAAGGTGCACCCCTTCCTGGCGCTGATCCTCGGCGCGGCGGTGCTGGGCGTGGTCGCCACCATGGCCCCCGACACGATGATCGAGTCGTTCAGCGCCGGGGTCGGCTCCACCGTCGGCGGGGTGGGGCTGTTGATCGCGCTCGGTGCGATGATCGGTGGGCTGCTCGCCGAGTCCGGTGGGGCCGACGGCATCGTCAACCGGGTCGTCGGGCGGGTCTCCGGCACCGCCCTGCCCTGGGCCATGGCCGGGGTCGCCGCGCTGATCGGCCTGCCGCTGTTCTTCGAGGTCGGCGTGGTGCTGCTGGTGCCGATCGTGCTGCTGGTCTCGCTGCGGACCGACGTACCGCTGATGAAGATCGGCATTCCGGCGCTGGCCGGCCTGTCGGTGCTGCACGGCCTCGTCCCGCCGCACCCCGGCCCGCTGGTGGCGATCTCCTCCCTCAACGCCGACCTGGGGCTCACCCTCGGGCTGGGCCTGATCATCGCCATCCCCACCGTGATCGTCGCCGGCCCGGTGTTCGGCAACTTCATCGCCCGGTACGTGCCGGCCACCGCCCCGGCCGCGCTGCTGCCCACCCGGCAACCGGCCACCTCCGGCGGTGGCCGGCGCGGACCCGGCAGCCCCGACGCCCGCCCCGACCGGAAGTCGGCCGGCCGGGACGCCGGGCGGGGACCGGCCGGCGACGACGACCTGCTCACCGACGACGACCTGGTCAACCCGGGCACCGGCCGGCCGGGCGCCCCGGTCGACGACAGCGGCACCGAGACCGCCCGGCGTGCCCCGAGGTTCTGGCCGGCGGTGCTCACCGTGCTGCTGCCGGTGGTGCTGATGCTGCTGCGCGCCGTCGGCGAGCTGGCCCTGACCGAGGGGACCTTCGCCCGACAGGCCCTCGACATCGTCGGCACCCCGATCGTGGCGCTGCTGGCCGGGGTGATCGTCGCCATGTTCACCCTCGGCTACCAGGCAGGCTTCAGCCGCAGCCAGGTCTCCTCGGTGCTCGGCGGCTCGCTGCCGCCGATCGCCGGCATCCTGCTGATCGTCGCCGCCGGTGGCGGCTTCAAGCAGGTGCTGGTGGACGCCGGGGTGGGCGACCTGGTCGCCGACGCGGCCAAGGACGCCAACCTCTCCCCGCTGCTGCTGGGCTGGTTGGTCGCCGTCGGCATCCGGGTCGCCACCGGCTCCGCGACGGTCGCCACGATCACCGCCGCCGGCATCGTCGCCCCGCTGGCAGCCACCCTGGACCGACCGGAGGTGGCGCTGCTGGCGCTGGCCGTGGGCTGCGGGTCACTGTTCTTCTCGCACGTCAACGACGCCGGCTTCTGGCTGGTCAAGGAGTACTTCGGGCTGACCGTGGGGCAGACCATCAAGAGCTGGTCGGTGCTGGAGACGATCATCTCGGTGGTCGGCTTCGCCGGTGTGCTCCTGCTCGACCTGCTCCTGTGACACCCCGACCCGGCGACTATGCGGGTCAGGCGCCGGCGACGATGCGGGTCAGGCGCCGGGGTCGTTGCGGGGCGGGTCAGGCGCCGGGGTCGTTGCGGGGCGGGTCAGGCGCCGGGGATGTTGCTGGGCGGGTCCTCGCCGATCAGGCCCGCCGCCGGCTTCTCCGCCGACACGGGCAGGCCGAAGTCCGCGTACGTCAGGTCGAGCGCCGAGGTCTTGCCCGGCTCGCTGGCCAGCTCGATCCGGTAGCGGACCAGCCGCCCCTGCGCGTCCACCGTCGCGGTGAACGGCACCGTGGCGGCCCGCTCGCCGAGCACCCCACCCACCCCGTCGCCGAGCACCTCGGTGCTGCGCCGCAGGTCCAGCGTGCCGGCGTAGGCCCGTTCGCCGGTGGCGCGTACCCCGGTGGCCGTGCCGAGGGTGCTGGCCAGCCGGGTGTTGTCCAGCCCGGTCCGCTTCGCGGCAGCGGCCTCGGCGGTGCCCAGGTGCCACCAGGTACGCCCGTCCCAGACCGGCACCCGCCGGTCCGGGGCGGTCACCTTCACGTAGACGTCGGTGCCGGTGGCGAGCCGTTCGATGACCACCTTGCCGTTCGCCACGGCCAGCGTCGTCGTCTCCAGTCCACGCCGGCCCTTTGGGTCCCAGACCAGGCTGGTGGTGTCCCCACCGCCCGCGCCGTCGCCCAGGGTCAGCCGGTAGGACTGCTGGTCGACCCGCTGCGCGGCGGTGGCCAGCACGGCGGCCGGCTCGGTCGGGGCCGGTCCGGTCGTGGCCGAGCCGGTGGTCGGTGCCGGTCCCGCGCCGCCGTCGTCCGAGGTGCAGCCGGCCGCTGTCACCAGCGCGACGAGGGCGGCCGTGGCGACGGCCAGCTTCGGGTGCTTCACGGCGGTCTCCCCGGGTGGCGCGCCCGCCGGCCGAGCCGATCGACGCTGGTGACAGAGCGGTCGCGCCAGCCTAGCCCGGCACCCGGCCGCCGACCGGCCACCCCCGACCGCACCGGTCCGGCCCGGGCGACGACGGGTCCGACCCGTGTACACCCGGACCCTCCGACCGGTCCGGCGACTGGACGCCGCAACCACCGCCGGGGCACCGGGGGTCACCGGAACCGGGTGTGCCCCGGCAGAAACGACAGACCGGGGGCCGGTCAGGGGGCCTCGACGGCGGAGATGCGGTAGCGGTGCACCTCCGCGCCACGGATCGTCGCGATCTGCTCCTGCTCCGGGCCGGACCCCCGGAACGCCAGCAGTTCGTCGTCGGACTCCCAACGTTCGTAGACGTTGATCCGGCCCGGCTCGACCAGGTCGGCGCCGATGGCGAAGTCGACGCAGCCGGGCGCCGAGCGGGCCTGCCGGACCACCTCCACGCAGGAGGCCAGGTAGGTGTCCCGCTCGGCGGGTTCGACGTAGAGACTTCCGGCGACGATGAACACGGACGACCTCCGGTGGGTGAGCGGGACGAACCCCCATCCTCGCCCACCGCAGGCGGCACCGTTCAGGCCCGGCTGATCGCGTTGGCGTGGATCGCCTCCGCCAGGTACTCCGTCAGCCCCGGTGCGATCGCCTCGTAGTAGGCGGTGAACCGGGGATCGGCCAGGTACATGTCGGCCAGCCCGGTGTGCACCTCGTACGAGCAGTCGTAGAACCATCCGACGATGAGCTGCCGGTGTTCCTCGGCCAGCGCCATCGCCTCCGCCGAGTCGGCAGGCGTCCCGCCGGTCAGCGCCGCCACGATCCGCCCGCCCCACTCCTCCTGCGCCGCCTTGAGGCGCAGCCAGTCCTCCTTCGAGTAGTTCGCCGCCCGCTGGGTCGACACCCGGTACGCCTCGGTGTCGCCCCAGCGCTCCCGCGCCTCCTCGGCGTGCTCCGCCGGGTCGACGTCACCGAAGACCTCGAACCGTTCCTCCGGGGTCAGTTTGAGTTCCATTCGTCTCGCCTCCATCGCGATCTCGATCGCCGCGACCATCTCCTGGAGTTTCCCGATCCGCCCGGTCAGCAGGTCGTGCTGCCGGCGCAGGTGCGCCGCCGGGTCGGCGGTCGGGTCGTCGAGGATCATCGCGATCTCCTCCAGCGGAAACCCCAGCTCCCGGTAGAAGCGGACGTGCTGCAACCGCTCCAGGTCCGCGTCGTCGTAGCGGCGGTAGCCGGCCGGCGTCCGGCCGCTCGGCGAGAGCAACCCGATCTCGTCGTAATGATGCAGCGTCCGGACCGTCACCCGGGCCGCCTTCGCCACCTGACCCACCGTGTACGCCATGGTCTCCTCCTTTCCGACACCAAGGCTCCGGCCTGCCGCGACGTGAGGGTCAAGCCCGATTCTGCGCCGGTCCCCCGATCCCGTAAGCCCACACCGGGGCGGACCGAGAAGGGAATGGGCGGGGGCCGGGGCGGGTCAGCGTGGGGTGTGCAGGGCGGCCAACCGGCCCGGGCGGCCGTACCGGTAGCCCTGGCCGTGGACACAGCCGATCGCCGTGACCGCCGCGTGCTGCCCCTCGGTCTCCACCCCCTCGGCCACCACCTCCATGTCGAAGGCCCCGGCCAACCGGGTGACCATCTCGACCGTGGCGTACGCCCGCGCGTCGGTGTCCAGCCGGGCCACGAACGACCGGTCGATCTTGAGGTCGGTGGCGGGGATGCGGTGCAGGTAGCTCAACGACGAGTAACCGGTGCCGAAGTCGTCGATGGCGATCCGGATGCCCAACTCCCGGAGCTGGGCGAGCCGCTCCAGCACCGCCTCGCTGCCGTCGATCAGCGCCGACTCGGTCAGCTCCAGGGTGAGCGCGCGGGGCGCCAGGCCGGCGGTGGCGGTGGCCGCGGTGACGGTGGCGATCAGGTCGGGGCGGCGCAGGTGCGCGGCGGCGATGTTGACCGCCACGGTCGCCTCGGGCACCAGGGCCCGCCAGGTCGCGGCGGCCCGGCACGCCTCGTGGATCACCCACCTGTCGATCGGCACGATCAACCCGGTCTCCTCCGCCAGCGGCAGGAACGCCGCCGGGGCGAGCAGGCCGAGCCGGGGGTGCCGCCAGCGGACCAACGCCTCCGCGCTGCGGACCACGCCGGTGGCCAGGTCGACGATCGGCTGGTACTCCAGGTGCAGTTGCCGCTCGTCGACGGCGCGTCGCAGGTCGGCGATCAGCTCGGCCCGGCTGACCGCCGACTCCCGCAGCGCGGGCGTGCAGGTACGGTACGCGGACTTCCCGGCGGCCTTCGCCGCGTACATGGCGATGTCGGCGTCGCGCAGCAGGTCGGTGTGGGAGGCGTGCTGCGGGCCGAACTCGGCGATGCCGATGCTGGCCGACGGGTGCACCCCGACGTCCTCCTCGCCGACGGACGGTTGCAGGGCGGCGAGGAGCCGTTCGGCGAGCCGTTCCGGGGCGACCGGGCGGTCACCGGCGACCAGCACGGCGAACTCGTCGCCACCGAGCCGGGCGATGGTTCCGTCGCCACCGACGGCCGCCCGCATCCGGACCGCGATGCTGGACAGCAGGGTGTCGCCGGTGGCGTGCCCGAACCGGTCGTTGACCTGCTTGAAGCCGTCCAGGTCGAGGAGCAGGACGGCCACCGGCGGCCCCTCGCGCAGGGCCTGGCGCAGCCGCCGGTTGAACATCAGCCGGTTGGGCAGGCCGGTGAGCTGGTCGGCGTAGGCGAGCCGACGCAGCCGGGCCACCAGCCGCAGGTTCTCGTTGGCCGCCAGCCCCTGCCGCAGGGCGAGCACCCCGAGCAGCGTCATCATGCCGACGAAGACCAGGGGCGGGGTCTGCCCGGTGGGTCGGCGGGCCAGCACCACCGCGATGATCGCCCCGCCGACCGGCAGGTAGGGCAGCGCCACCCGCCACCACGACGGGAGCGGGGACTCGCCGATCTCCTCGGCGCCGTCGCAGGTCGGCGGCGGTGGTCGGGTGGTGGCGATGCCGATCAGCAGGTAGCTCAGCGGCCAGCAGACGTCGATCGGGTGCCCCGGGGCGTAGGTGCCGTGCGCGACCAGCGAGACGTAGACGGCGTCCGCGCCGGCCCGGGTGACCAGGCTCGCCCCGATCAGGGTCAACGGCGGCCACACCGGGCGGGCCGAGCCGGCCACCGCCACCAGGATGGTCAACTGCATCAGGTCGATCATCGGGTAGAGCAGGCCGAGGGTCCGCAGGGGATCGTCGAGGTCGGCGGCGGCGATGTCGCGGAACACCACCACCCAGCCGATCGGGATCAGGGCCAGTCCGACGATCACCCCGTCCAGCACCGTGCGGGCCCGGCCGACCACACTGCGTGGTGCGGTCAGCGCGGCCAGCAATGCGGCCGTGCCGGTGACGATGCCGGCGGTGAAGATCGCCCCGATCAGCGGGGTGTGCGGCAACTCGTCGGCACGCAACCGGTCCACCGTCCACAGCAGCCGACCGGCGGCCGCCAGGCCCATGGTGAGGGCGAGCAGCGCCCAGAACCGGCGCAGCGGGGCGGGGTGCCGACGCATCGTCCGGGTGCAGGCGTAACTTGCCCAGCTCGCCAGTGCCGTGGCGGTCACGTCGCTGGCCAGGGCCGCCCCGGGCAGCGCGGCGAGCAGCCAGCCCAGCTCCAGCACGACGACCACCGCGGCGACGATCGCACCCACCCGCGGAAGGGCCAGCGGTCGGGTCGGCGTGCCGGAGACGGCGTCCTGGGGTAGCACGGTGATCGCTCCGGCTCTCTCTCCAACGCGCACCTCGACCGTGCGGACGGGCCACGGACGGCGAACCATCGAAGCCTAGCCAGCCGGGCGGGTAGCCGCCACACTCACCGGGTCGGTTATCCGACCACTGAGGACAGCCCGGACGAGGGGTCGGTGAGCGGTGGCCCGCCGTGCGTCCACGGTGTCTCGTCCGCCGTCGGAAACGCGCCGGCCGGCAGGAACGCCTCCGACAGGGTGGTCAGGCAGAGCCGCTCCCCCACCTGCGGCACGGTGCCCGGCAGCGCGGTCAGCCCCCGGCCCATCCCGCCCGACAACTCCAGCACCACCTCGGTCCGGCCGTCCGCCGCCGGGGTCACGAAGACCACCTTCGCCTTCTGCCCCGGCCGCGCCGTCGACCACAGGGTCGCCCCGACCGGCACCCGGACCGCTTCGGTGGTCACCACCTGGATCCTCGGCCGCAGCACCGGCCGTTTGCCGCTGTCGTCCACCCGCGCCGGATCGGCCAGCGTCACGTCACCGACGAACGCCTCCCCGGTCAGCCGGTGCTCGGCCATCACCAACGGGTCGTCGTAGGCGCGCTGCACGGCGTAGCTGGTCGCGGCACGTTCCAGCCGGTGCAGCCGGACCGCCGCCGCGACCGCGCCGTCGTGTCGGGGCTGCGGCCCACCGTCGGCGTCGAGATGCTCGGCATACGAGGTGAAGGCGTCCCGGTCGCCGGCCCACCGCCCGGCCACCCGGGCCCCCGGTGGCAGCGCGCCGAGCAACCCCAGGCCACGCCACATCAGCTCCCAGGTGGGCGCGAGCTGCCCGCGCAGCAACCCCACCAGCTCCGTGTACGCCTCGTCGCGCGCGGCCGGGTCGTCGTCGGCCGCCGCCCAGGCGGCCATCGCCGGGGCCAGCGCCGCGTTGTCGAACTCCGGGTCGGTGGCCGGCCCGGCCGGCGGGCACACCCCCGGGTCCTCCGCCCGGGCGGCGGCCGCCGCACCGGTCCAGCCGGCCGGGGGGTCGATCCAGCCGAGCAGCGCCGGCAGGTGCAGGTCCTCCACCGCGCTCTGCCCGGTCGCCCAGTGCAGGGTGAGCGCGTCGGTCATCGCCAGCAGCGTCGACGAGCCGGGCTGCTCGGCCCGTTCGGCGAAGAAGGTCAGCCAGCGGCCGAGCAGCGGCACCGCCGGATGCACCGGATAGTCGCCGTCCGGCCGGCGGAACCGGGTGGACCGGCCGAGCAGCCGCAGGAAGGTGATCCCGGCCGGGTTCGGCACCCACAGCTGCGGGGCGTCGGAGTAGCGGTAGCGCACGTCGCGTCCCCGGTCCACGGCCACCGCCTCCGCCACGCCCCGGAAGTCGTCCAGCCAGGGCAGCACGATCCCGGCCAGCTCGGTGACGAAACGGAACCGCTGGTCCCGGTTGCGGGGCTGCGGCACGATCAGCAACCGGGCGTCGTCGGGGGCGGTGCCGACCAACGCGGCGAGCGGGGCGTGCGCCTCACCGGCCATCCCCAGCGGCACCAGCACCAGTGGGCGCTGCGCCAGGTGCAGGTGCCGGACCGTGGCGACCGGCTGGGCCACCCCGGCGGCGACGGCCTGGGCCCGGGCCAGCGCGCGCAGCGTACTCATGCGGGGTGGCCGGCGAGGGCGTCGGCGCGCAACCGGGCGGCGGCCCGCAGCAGCGCGGCGGCCTCCTCCCGCTCCGGGTCGGCGGCCCGTTCGCCGGTCGCCAGGGCCAGCACCTCGGTCACCTCGGCGATCCCGCCGAGCGCCTCCCGCACCGGCCGACCCAGCGCGCCGGTCTGCCCGCGCGCCTCGTCCCGGCAGAAGTACGCCAGCTCGCAGCCGGCCAGGCAGTCCGGCGCGTAACGGGCCGGCACGGTACGCAGCGCGGCGGTCAGCGTCGCCGGATCGGCGGCCGGATCGGCGGTGAAGCCGGCCGGTACGGCGGTGAGCAGGTCGTCCAGCCGGGCCATCCGGTCCAGTTGGCGACGCAGCACCAGCAGTTGCTTACGCACGTCGATCAGGCTGGCCACCGGCTGGTTGGCGAAGTCACGTGGGCAGACCAGCACCACCTCGTGCGACACCGACTCCGGGTCCCGCCCCTCGGCGGCGAGCAGTTCCCGCAGCGCCAGCACGTAGACGGCCGACTGGACGGCGGCGGCGGACACCTTCGCCGGGTCGGCCTGGCCGTCGATCACCGGGAACGACTTGATCTCCACGACGTGGAACCGGCCACCGAGCCGGGCGGCGACCAGATCCGGCTCCAGGTGCACCCGCTGACCGGCGACGTCCAGGCCGAGCAGCGGATGGTCGAACAGCGCCGCGTCCGGCCCGGTGGCGGTCAACGCGGCCCGGGACCGTTCCCGCCGGTCCGGCAGGTCGTCCGCGCCACCCAGGTCCGTCCAGCTCGCCCGCTGCGGCACCGGTACGCCCAACCGCGTCGCGACCAGCCGCAGCAGCTCCGCCCCGCCGTCCGCCTTGACCTGCGCCTCGAACGCGTTGCCGCGGGTGATGGCGAACCGGGACTGGCCGAACCGGGCGGGGAAGCCGACCCGCTGCGCGAGCGCCGACTTGTCCACCCCGGCCCCGTCCAGCACGGCCCGCCGGGCGCAGCCGGGGTTGCCGGTGAGCGCGGCGATCGTCCGGGCGTTGTGGCGTTTCGGGGGCGCGTCGCCCCGGATCGCGGCCAGGCGTCGTGCGGTGCTCGTCACGACAGGCCACGATAGCGGCCCCGACCGACCCCGGCCGACAGCCGGCGGTGCGGGGTGGCGCGGGCGGGTCAGCGGCCGGCGGACCGGTTCCAGGGCGAACGGGGCGAACGGGCACCGGCGGCCGGCCGGTGGCGGCGGCGCGACGGGCGACGACCGGGGGTGCAGGGTGGGCGGGAGGCGGTGTGCACCGGCACGGTCGGCGGGCGGCCGACCAGCCAGCAGAGGAAGCGGGCCACGGTCAGCCGACCGGGAGGCGGCGGGCCTCGTCGGCGTCGACGGCGTACTCGACGCCGCAGAACGAGCACTGCTGCACGTATTTCGTCCGGATCGGGATCAGCGGGACGAAGAACAGGGTGAACTTCGTCGACCGGCGGCTGATCACCTGCGCGGCCTGGTTGCCGCAGTGCCGGCAGACGGCGGTCACCACCCCCGACCGGGTGACCTTGGTACGGAGTCCGAAGATGAAGAACATCGCCCGGCATTACCCCGCCCGACGCCCCGGGAACCACAGGCGGAAAAATCCTGCCCACCGCTGTCCGGAACCCGGCCTCCCGAACGTCACCCTGGTGACGACAACGACACCGAGGAGCGTCCCGATGAAGTACCTGATGCTGGTCTGCACCGACACCGCGCCGGACACCGACCCGGAGGCCGCCCCCGACATCGAGGCGTGGGTCGCCGAGCGCGACGGCAACGGGCAGCGTGTGCTGGGTAGCCGGCTGGCGGACGTGTCGGCGGCCACCACCGTCCGGGTACGCGACGGTGAGCTGCTGCTCACCGACGGGCCGTTCACCGAGACCAGGGAGGTGATCGTGGGCTTCGACCTGCTGGAGTGCTCCGATCTCGACGAGGCGGTGGAGGTGGCCCGTCGCCACCCGATGGCCTACGAGGGGCGGCTCGAACTGCGTCCCCTGGTCGACCTCTGAGGGCCACGGCCGTCGACCCGGGCGGACCGCCGGGCCCGCACCACGGGGGTGGGCCGGCGGGCCCGGTCGCCGGGGACCCGGTCGGCGCGGTCGCGGTGGCGGGCGCCGAGGCGTACCCGCGGATCGTGGCCGCGCTGATCCGGGTGACCGGGGACTGGACGCTCGCCGAGGACTGCGCCCAGGAGGCGCTGATGGCCGCCGTGCAGCGCTGGCCCCGCGACGGCGTGCCGGGCAATCCGGGCGGCTGGCTGATGACGGTGGCCCGGAACCGGGCGACGGACGTGCTGCGGCGGGCCTCCGTGGAACGCCGCAAACTACGCGAGCTGGCGGTGCTCACCGACCAGCACCCCACCCCGGACGATCCGGAGGACGTGGTGGACGACCGGCTGCGGCTCGTGTTCACCTGCTGCCATCCGGCGCTGACGCTGGAGGCCAGGGTGGCGCTGACGCTGCGTACCGTGGCCGGGGTGCCGACCGCCGACATCGCGCGGGCCTTCCTGGTCGGCGAGTCCACCATGACCCGGCGGATCACCCGGGCCAAGGCCAGGATCGCCGCCGCCGGCGTCCCCTACCGGGTGCCGACCGGGTCCGCGCTGGCCGAGCGGCTGCCGGGCGTCCTGGCCGTGCTCTACCTGCTCTTCACCCGGGGGTACGACGCGGACGGCGAGCCCGCCTTCGCCGACGAGGCGGTCCGGTTGGCGCGGCTGCTCGACGAGCTGATGCCGGCCGAGCCGGAGGTCGCCGCCCTGTGCGCGCTGCTGCTCTTCCAGCACTCCCGCCGGGCGGCCCGCCGCGACGCCGCCGGTGACCTGCTCACCCTCGCCGAGCAGGACCGCTCCCGCTGGGACCACGCCGCCATCGCCGAGGCCCTGACCGCCCTGGCCCACGCCGAGCGCCGGTCGGCACCGGCCCCCGCCGACAGACCGTCGACCACGGCCCGGGCCGACAGACCGTCGACCACGGCCCGCGCCGACCGGCCCGGCCCGTATCTGCTCCAGGCCCGGATCGCCGCCTGCCATGCCACCGCGCCGGACGCCGGCCGTACCGACTGGACGGCCATCGCCCACTGCTACGACGAACTGTCGCGACTGCGGCCCACCCCGGTGATCGGGCTGAACCGTGCGGTGGCCCACGGCTACGCGTACGGACCGACGGCCGGGCTGGCCCTGCTCGCCGAGGCCCGCGCCGGCGGAGCGTTGGACGGCTACCCACCGGCGCTGGCGGCGGAGGCGGAGCTGACCGCCCGCCGTGGTGACCCGTTCGGGGCGGCCCTCCTGTTCCGGGGCGCCGCCGACCTGGTCGGCTCGGACGCCGAACGCCGGGCCCTGCTCCGCCGTGCGGACGACCTGACTCCGTCACCCTGACCCGGCACTGCCCCGCCGACCCGCTGCCCGCTGACCCGCTGCCCGCTGACCTGCGCTGCCCGCCGACCGGGAAGCGGGGCGGGGCCGGGGGTCAGCTCGCGGTCAGCCGGGCCACGACCTGGCGGACGGTGTCCATCGGGATGGCGAAGCCGAGGCCGACGCTGCCCTCGTCCTCTCCGGTGGTGGCGATCGCGACGTTGATGCCCACCACCCGCCCGGCGGTGTCGACCAGCGCTCCGCCGGAGTTGCCGTGGTTGATCGCCGCATCGGTCTGCACCAGCCCGGACAGGTCGTCCACCGACCGGTGGAGGGCCGACACGATTCCGGAGGTGACCGTCCCGACCAGCCCGAGCGGGCTGCCGAACGCCAGGACGGTGTCCCCGACGGTCAGGGTCGAGTCGCTGCCCAGCGTCGCCGGGGTGAGCCCGGTCAAGCCGGTCGCCCGCAGCAGCGCGATGTCCGCCCTGGCGTCCTGCGCGACCACGGTCGCCGGGGCGGTACGGCCGTCGGCGAGGGCCACGTCGACCTGGCCGCCGGAGTCCACCACGTGCTGGTTGGTGAGGACGAGTCCGTCGGTGTCGAGAATGACGCCGGATCCGAGGCTGGACTCCCGGGCCCCGGTCACCTCGACGGTGACGATGCTGGGCGACACGACGGCGACCACCGTGGCGAGGGAGTCGATGGTGGCGGTGGAGACCGGGGCGGCGGCCGTCGTAGCGGTGACGGACGAACCCTGGCCGGCGAACCGGTCCACGACCAGCGCGCCGGTGCCGCCGCCCGCGAGCATCAGCACCACCGCCGCGCCACCGGCCAGCAGCCCCCGCCGCCACCGCGACGGCGACGACGGCGCTGGCGACGACGGCGAGACCGGCGGCGACGGCGGCGACGGCGAGACCGGCGGCGACGGCGGCGAGGTCGGCGACGGCGCTGCCGAGGGCGGTGGCGGTGAGGACGACGGCGGCTCGGAGACCGGGACAGCCGGTGGGACCGGGTTGGTGGGCGCCGGGCGCAGCATGGTGTCGGACATCAGGTCACCACCCCTCGACGAGGGTCGACCGGTCGAACCGAGGATGGTCGGGCCGGTGGTGGTCGGGCTGGTCGCGGTCGGAGCGGTGACGGTGGTTGTCGGGGTGCGACATGGGGCCTCCTCGGTGCGGCGATGAAGCCACCGTGCCGCGCCGGGCTGAGGCCCCCTTGTGGCGTACCTGTGCGTCCGCCGTGCGTGGCGCGCGGTGACCCGGGTGCCCCGTGACCCGCCCGGGTCACCAACCTCTGTCCGGCGTCCTTTCGAGCTGATGACGTCAGCGATTCAGCCGGCACCACCGGCGCGAACACCGACAGGAGCGGGGCTGGAACGACCCGGTCCGGGACAACACTGCCCGGGACCCACGGGTCGCACACAGCCAGGACCCCGCAGGATGCGCACAGCCAAGAGCCGGTGGTGTGCCCGTCTACCCCTGCCACCCGTGAATCGTCAACGTCATCAGCTCTACAGGGGTCACCTGCATGGTGCTGCTGCCGGGCGACTCCGGCCCAGGGCGACTCCGGCCCAGGGCGACTCCGGCCCAGGACAGGCCACCACCCGCACCCCGACCTTGAGAACCGGCCCCGGGACAGGTGCCGGGGGTGGTTCAGATGCCGGGAGCGCCGGTGCGGATCTCCTCGGCCACCCAGATCGGCTGCCAGTCGGCCATCTCGTGGAAGCGGCGCAGCTCGGACAGGCCGGCCACCGACCCGCTCCACGCCGCGTACGGCGGGTTGCCCTCGTCGAAGCCGCTCTGCACGAAGGTGAGCTTCGTCCTTCCGTCGGAATCGGCCAGCTCCCAGGTGGTGACACCGACGGGGCCCCAGTCCACCGACATCTTCCGGCCGGGCTCCAGGTCGATCACCTTCGCCGCGTACCCGGTGTCGAAGCCGCCCATGGCGTACCGGCCGCCGACCCAGGGCTCGATGCCGATCGGGTAGCCGAACCAGGCGCTGGCCTGCGCCGAGTCGGTCAACGAGGTCCAGACCCGGTCGACCGGCGCGGCGATGGTCAGCTCACCGCTCAGCTCGGCGGAGGTGAAGTCGGTCCTCGGCAGCAGCGGACGACCCTCCAGGTGCGCGGCGAGATTGGCGATCGACAGCGACCACCAGGTCTGCAGGACACCACGGATGCTGCTGCCGTCCATCGCCTCGGCGAAGTCGAAGTGGCTCTGGCTGAGGGTCAGCAGGGCGCTGCCCGGCCCCTGCGCGGTCAGGCGCAGTTCGCTGGTCGTCTCGACCCCGTCGAGCAGCCAGTCGAAGCGCAGCGTGTACGGGTCGGCGTGCCGCAGCCGTTGGTGGGGCGCGTAGCCCTCGGGCGTGTGCCGACCCCAGAACTCGTACCGGCTGGGCAGCTCGACCTCGGCGTGCTCGGTCAGCCAGACGCGCAGCTCGGCCGGGTCGGTGAGCGCCCGCCACACGGCCTGCACCGGCGCGGCGAGGCGGGCGCCCAGGGTGAGTGGTTCAGTCATGGTCTTCCCCCTTGGGGTAGCAGGCCACGGCGAGTTTGAAGGCGTCCCCCTCGACGCCGCCGTAGCGGGTGAACAGGTCCTGCAACGTCGACTGCAGGTCGTGCAGAAACTCCTGCCGGCGCTCGGCCGGCACCCGGATCTCGCCGGACACCCCGATCGAGGGCAGCTCCGGCGCGCTCCGGTCGAGCGCGGCGACGTCCGCCTGGACCTCCTCCATCAGGTCGAGCAGGTGGCCCAGGCTCAGCTCGTCGGACACCCGGCGGACGCCGCCGATCCGACCGACCAGCCGGGGCGAGAGCCAGTACGACCGGGCGACGGCCTGCCAGATGCCCTCGCTGATGCCGCGCACCCTGCGGCTGGCCACCTGCTCGACCAGGCCGGCCGCCGCGAGCTGCTTGACGTGGTAGTAGACCCGCTGCGGGGTCTGCTCCAGCCGGGCCGCCACCTCGGTGCAGGTGCGCGGCTCGGCCAACTGCCGCAGCACGTCCACGCGCTGCGGCTTGAGCAGGGTCTCGGCCTGCTCGATCTGCTCCAGGTACAGGACGTCTCTCATCGCAAAAACAATCCTGTACGTAAAAATCTTCCTTGTCAATGGGATCGACAAAAGCCGCGCCGAGATGGCGCGGCTTCGTCGGGGCGGCCGGACGGCGGATCAGGGCGTCCAGTTCGGGCGCAGCGGGTAGCCGTTCACGCCGTGCGGGGCGTTGCGGGTCGCCAGCACCTGGTGCAGTTGGATGCCGTTGCGCTCGAAGGCCAGCCGCGACCCCGCCATGTAGAGGCCCCAGACCCGGGCGGTGCCCAGGCCCACCTCGGCGACGCAGGAATCCCAGTTCGCCACGAGGTTGCGGCACCAGGCGGCCAGGGTCAGCGCGTAGTGCTGCCGCAGGTTCTCCTCGTGGTGCACCTCGAAGCCGGCGTCGTGCACCTCGCCGACCAGGCGGCCCGGCCCGGCCAGCTCGCCGTCGGGGAAGACGTACCGGTCGATGAACGCGCCGGAGCGGTGCGGAGCCCGGTTGTCGGCCCGGGTGATGCAGTGGTTGAGCAACCGGCCACCGGGTCGCAGCCGGTCCCGCAGCGCCCGGAAGTAGGCCGGATAGTTGCGCACCCCGATGTGTTCGGTCAGCCCGATCGAGGAGATCGCGTCGAACTGCTCCCGGGGCGCGTCGCGGTAGTCGAGGTGGCGCACCTCCGCCAGGCCGGTCAGCCCCTCCCGCGCGATGGCCTCCTGCGCCCACTGGGCCTGCGCCCGGGACAGGGTCACCCCGATCGCCTTGACGCCGTACTCGCGGGCGGCGTGCCGGACCATGCCGCCCCAGCCGCAGCCCACGTCGAGCAGGCGCATCCCCGGCTGGAGTGCCAGCTTGCCGGCGACCAGTTCGTACTTGGCCGCCTGGGCCTGCTCCAGGGTGTCGGTCGGGCTGCGGTACACCGCGCAGGTGTACGTCATCGAGTCGCCGAGCACCTTCTCGTAGAAGGCGTTCGACACGTCGTAGTGGTGTGAGATGGCGGTGCTGTCACGGCCCCGGGAGTGCCGCAGCCCACCCATCACCCGCCGCCAGCGGGGCAGTGCCTCCTGGGGCGGCGCCGGTGGGGGCCGCAGCCGCTCCCAGCCGAGGCCACGCACCAGGGCCAGCCCCTCGGCCACCGAGGGCACCCGCAGCCGCAGATCCAGGAGCACCCGCAGGGCGTCGTACGGGTCGCCGGGGTGCACCCCGCCCAGCCCGAGGTCGCCGCTGACGTAGGCCCGCGCCATGCCCAGGTCGCCGGGGGCGGTGAGCAGGTAGGACAGGCCCCGCTCGGAGCGGATGTCGAGGGTGATCCCGGCGTCGGTCGGGCCGATCGCGCTGCCGTCGTAGCCGGTGACGCGGACGGGCAGGTCATGGGTGGTGACCGCGCGGACGACGTCGGCGACGGTCGGGCCGGGCCGACTTCCCGCCGGCGGGCTGGCCGGGGCGCTCGCCGCCCCCTGTTCTCGGTCGGTCAGGCTCATTTTCGGGCAACCGCCTTCTCGTAGAGTCCGGTGAGCCGATGGTCCGGGTCGTAGCGGTCCTTCACCACACGCCAGGTCTCCCCGCCGTAGAGCTGGTCGAAGGCCGCCCGGTCGTAGTACGCGTCGGAATAGAGCGACTTGTGTCCACCGAATTCCGACACCGCCCGCTCGATGGAGCGGTTCACGTCGCCGTCGGCGGCACCGTCCACGACCTCGACGGTGCCCCAGAAGCCGATGTTGAGGTAGGTCACGCCGGGGCGCAGCGGGTAGAGCGGCCACGCCCGGGCCGAACCGGGACCGGCGGGCTCGCGCAGCCGCAACGGGCACAGCCACACCGGGGTCATCCCGACGTTCCGGTCGAACCAGCGCAGGAAGTCGGCCGTGCCGTCGAGCGGGATCTCGACGTCCTGCACGACCCGTTCCCGGGCCGGCCGGCCCCGCCACCGGTCCACCCGGGCGGCCACCTGGTGCCGGTGTTCCAGCCGGACCAGCCGGTGGTAGACGTCGCTGCGCCGCCAGCGGGCCGGCCAGAGCCGACGCACCACCGGATGCTGCGCGCCGAACGCGGCCGAGCACCAGAACCAGTCGGTGTCCCACCGCCACAGGTAGTCGTAGGTGCCCAGCGTGTCCCGCACCCGGCGACGCAGCGACCGGTAGTAGATGTCCTGGTCGGTGTAGTCGCTGAGCCGTTCGGGCTCGTCGGTGAAGGAGCCGAGCACCAGGTAGGACTCGCCGGGGCTGAACATCACGCCGTCCATCGCGTCGACCGGCCGCCCCTCCCACTCCCCCTTGGCGGTCACCTCGGCGACCGCGTCGGTCAGCTCCTCCAGCCGGGTGAACCGGATGTTGCGCAGGGCCACCGCCCGCCCCACCGGCTGGAGTTCGATGCGCAGCCGGGTGGCGTACCCCAGGCTGCCCAGCGAGTTGGGGAACGCGGCGAACAGGTCGGACTGCGGGCCGTCCGGCCGGGCGGTGACGACCTCGCCGGCACCGGTGAGGACGTCCAGCTCGACGACCGACTCGTGTGGGAGCCCGTTGCGGAACGACGTGGACTCGATGCCCAGCCCGGTCACCGCGCCGCCCAGGGTGATCGTGCGCAACTGGGGCACGACCAGCGGCATCAGCCCGTGCGGGAGGGTCGCGTCGACCAGGTCCTCGTAGGTGCACATGCCCTGCACCTCGGCGGTGCGGGTGACCGGGTCGACCGACAGCACGCCGTCCAGCCCGCTGACGTCGAGGCCGGGCACGCCGGTGGCCGACCGGGGCCGGAACAGGTTGGAGGTGCGTTTGGCCAGTCGAACGGGTTGCCCCGCAGGCACGGCGGCGTACGACCGCCGCAACGCGTCCACCGCCAGTTCATGATCACGCTGCGCGCGCATGAGATCACTTTACGCGCGAAGCGCCGTTCCGGGGGGACCCCAACGCTGGCCGTTTCGGATCAGCCGAGCCCTCCGGGAGGCGGGTGCGGGGCGGGGCCCGGCGGCCGGCACACGGGCACCGGTCGGAACCGCCGGCGGCGAGGGGTGCGGGAGCATCGACCGGGGTGGGGCGTAGCGTGGTGGCATGCCGAAAGCCGTGTGGAACGACCAGGTCGTGGCCGAGAGCGACGACACCGTCCTGGTGGAGGGCAACCACTACTTCCCCCGCAGCACCCTGCGCGACGACCTGATCACCGAGTCGACGACCCAGACGGTCTGCCCGTGGAAGGGCACCGCCTCCTACTACTCCCTCACCGACGGTGACCGGACCAGCCCCGACGCGGTCTGGTACTACCCCGACCCGAAGCCCGAGGCGGAGCAGATCCGCGACCGGGTGGCGTTCTGGAAGGACGTCCGGGTCGTCGACTGATCCCTCTCGGGAGCGGGCCGACTGGCCGTCGGCCCGCCCGGTGGGTCACCATGCCTGCATGGCCGTCCCCGATCCGCACCGCGACCCGTCCGGCACCGTGTACGGCGCCCGGCGGGCCGCCCGCCCCGGTCTGCCCCGTGATCCGCTGATGCGGTTCGCGCTGGCCGCCGGGCTGGCCGGCGTACTGCTGGGGGTCTTCTTCGCCACCGGCGTGCTGGGCGGCGGCGACGGGCGGACCCAGCCGGTGGTGCCGGCCGCCGCTGCGCCGACCCCCGCTGCGCCGACCCCCGCTTCGCCGGCCACGGCGGCCCCGGAGACCAGCGCACCACCGGCGACCACCCCGCCGCCCTCGCCGACCCCGCCACCCACCACCCCGGCCACGTTCAGCGGGCCGACCGTGCTGCGGGCGGTCACCTCCGGCCTCTGTGTCGGCACCGACGGCGCGGGTGAGACGGCCACCGCCGAGTTGGCGCCCTGCACCGGTGGCGCGGAGCAGCGGTGGGTCGCCAACCCGGTCGCACCGGACCTGGTGACGCTCACCAACGCCGGGCACGGCCAGTGCCTCGACGTCGAGGGCGGCAGCGGTGACGACGGAGCCAGGATCCAGCAGTTCGGCTGCCACGGGCAGGCCAACCAGCAGTGGCGGCTGACCCCGGTCGGCACCGGCCCGGTCCTGCTGGTAGGCGTCCAGTCCGGCAAGTGCGTGCAGGTCAGGAATGACGGCACCGCGGCCGGCGACGACCTGGTGCAGGCCACCTGCACCGCGTCGGCCGGCCAACAGTGGGCCCTCGGCTGACGGGTGCGGCGGGGGTGGCCGTAGCCCGGTCGGCGCACCGGACCGACCTCGACCCCGCTGCCCGGCCGGCGGACCGGCGGCAGGCCCGACCGGCGTCGGTCAGCCTCGGTAGCTCCACGCCCCGGCGGGACGGGCCGGCAGCAGGAGCGGTGGTGGCAGCGACCGACGTCGGCGCAGCAGCAGCGACAGCACCGCGGCGCCGACCGAGAGCGCCCCCGCCACATACCAGGCCAGCGCGTAGTCACCGAGCCGGTCGCGGACCAGACCGGCGCCGGTCGCCGCGACCGCCGCCCCGAACTGGTGCGCGGCGAAGACCCAGCCGAAGACCACCGCCGCCGAGGCGCCGAAGTACTCCCGGCACAGGGCCACCGTCGGTGGCACGGTCGCCACCCAGTCGAGGCCGTAGAAGACGACGAAGACCAGCATGCTCGGCCCGGTGCCGCCGGTGAACAGGCTGGGCAGCAGCAACAGCGACAGACCGCGCAGCGCGTAGTAGCCGGCCAGCAGCAGCCGGCTGTCCACCCGGTCGGTGAGCCACCCCGAGGCCACGACGCCGACGATGTCGAAGAGCCCGACCAGGGCGAGCAGACCCGCCGCCGTGGTCTGCGGCATCCCGTGGTCGTGTGCGGCCGGCACGAAGTGGGTGCCGACCAGACCGTTGGTGGTCGCGCCACAGATCGCGAAGCCGCCGGCGAGCAGCCAGAACGGACGGGTCCGGGCGGCGGCGGTGAACGCGCCGACGGCCCGCGCGGCGGCCCCGCCGGCTGCCGGCGGCCGGGGCGTCACCTCGGTCGCGCCGTAGGCGGGCAGGCCGAGGTCCGCCGGGTGTTCCCGCAACCACCACACCACAAGTGGTACGACCGCCAGGGCGGCCCCGGCCACCACCAGTGCCGCCGCCCGCCAGCCGTGGTCGCGGACCAGCACCGCGAGCAGCGGCAGGAAGACCAGTTGACCGGCGGCCCCACCGGCGGTGAGCACCCCGGTCACCAGCCCTCGTCGGGCGACGAACCAGCGTCCGGTGACGGTGGCGACGAACGCCAGCGCCATCGACCCGGTGCCCAGCCCGACCAGGACACCCCAGCAGAGGATCAGCTGCCAGCTCGCCGTGATGAAGACGGTCAGGCCGCTGCCGAGCGCCACCAGTGCCAGCGCGCAGGTCACCACCCGGCGGATGCCGAACCGTTCCATCAGCGCGGCGGCGAACGGCGCGGTCAGGCCGTAGAGCAGCAGGTTGACCGAGACGGCGGCGGAGATGGTGGCCAACGGCCAGCGGAACTCGGCGTGCAGCGGGTGCAGCAGCACCGACGGGGTGGCGCGGAAGCCGGCCGCGCCGACCAGCGCGACGAAGGCGACGGCGGCCACGGTCCAGGCCGGGTGGAGACGACGGGCTCGGGTCACGCTCCGAGTCTCGGGGCCCACTCGACCTGCGACGAGTGGCCGGAAAGCCATCGTACGCAATAATCGGGCCATGACCCTCGTCCCGCACCGGATCGGCGTGCTCGCCCTCGACGGCGTCGTCGGCCTCGACCTGGGCACCCCGGCCCAGGTCTTCGGGGCCGCCTGCACCGCCGACCGGCAACCGCTCTACACCGTCGACACCTGCACCCCCGGCGGCCACCCGGTCCGCAGCTCCTCGGGTTTCCGGGTCCTCCCCGACCACGGGCTCGACCTGCTGACGACCGTCGCCACGGTGGTGGTGCCCGGCCTGCACGGCGGCCCGCCGATGACCGACGGCACCGTCGACCCGGCGGTGACCGTGGCCCTGCGGCAGGCCCACGACCGGGGCGTCCGGATCATGTCGATCTGCACGGGCGCGTTCGCGCTGGCCGCCGCCGGGCTGCTCGACGGGCACCGGGCCACCACCCACTGGGCGCACGTCGAACCGTTCCGCCGGCTGTACCCGCAGGTCGACCTCGACCCGGACGTGCTCTTCATCGACTCCGGCCAGGTGCTCACCTCGGCCGGGGTGGCCGCCGGGATCGACCTCTGCCTGCACGTCATCCGCAGTGACCACGGCAGCGAGGTCGCCAACCGGGCGGCCCGGCGGTGCGTGGTGCCGCCCTGGCGCGACGGCGGCCAGGCCCAGTACATCGAACGACCGGTGCCACGCAGCCCGGCCAGCGGCACGGCGGCCACCCGCGAGTGGGCCCGCCAACAGTTGCACGAGCCGGTCACCCTGCGGGAACTGGCCGCCCATGCCCGGATGAGCGTACGCACCTTCACCCGGCACTTCCGCTCGGAGACCGGGCTCAGCCCGGCACAGTGGCTGCTCCAGCAGCGCACCGACCACGCCCGGCTCCTCCTGGAGACCACCGACCTCACCGTCGACCAGGTGGCCCGTCGGGCGGGCTTCGGCACCACCGCCGCCCTGCGCCAGCACCTGCACACCCGGATCGGCGTCTCCCCCTCGACCTACCGGCGCACCTTCCGCCGCCCCCCACCCTCCGTCGATCATCCGGTGGTGGGGTCCGCCACGACCGCATGACCGACGCGGGGTGGGTGGGGGTCAGCTCGTGTGGCGGGAGCGGAGATAGTCGGAGACCACGTATTCGCCCAGGTCACCCAGGTCGGGGGTGAAGAGGCGGCCCCGGGAGCGCTTGGCGACGGCATCCATGAAGCGGCGCAGGCCGGGGTCGTCGCCCAGCAGGAACAGGTTGAGGGTGACACCGGCGCGGGCCAGCCGGTCCACCTCGCGGATGGTCGCCTGGACCGTCTCGGGCAGCGTCGGCCAGTGGAAGTACGCCTCACCGTCGTCCGGGTCGAGATGCGCGGTCGGCTCACCGTCGGTGACCACCAGCACCACCGGCTCGGCCCCCGGATGCCGGCGCAGGTGCCGGCCGGCCAGCCGCAACGCGTGCTGGAGGTTGGTGCCCTGCTCCATGTCCGGCTCCACCGCCGCCAGCTCCCGCTGGGTCAGCGTCACCGCCTCCCGACCGAACCCGACGATCTGCAACGCGTCCTGCGGGAACCGGGTCGCCATCAGGTGCGACAGGGCCAGCGCCGTCTGCTTCATCGGCCCCCACCGCCCCTGCGACACCATCGAGTACGACAGGTCCACGCAGAGCGCCACCGCCGCCGACGCCCGCCGTTCCGTCTCCACCACCTCGAAGTCCTCGACGGCGAGCTGGAGCGGCACGGTGGGGCCGGCCCGGCGGACCGCCCGGGTGAGCGTGCGCACCACGTCCAACGGCTGCTCGTCGCCGTACTCCCACTGCCGGGAGGCGCCGCTGACCTCGCCGGCCGCCCCGGCCGTACGCAGGTCGTGCTGGCCGCGCGGGCCGGCGGTGAGGTCGGCGAAGACCCGGCGCAGCGCGGTCCCGGCCAACCGGCGCAACGCCTTCGGGCTGAGCGTCAACCCGTCGGCGTCCCGGCCCACCCAGCCCTGCCGGCGCAGCTCCCGCTCCAGCTCCCGCAGCCGGCGTACGTCGTCGGCGGCGTCGCGGCCCAACGTCCGGGCGACCGCCTCGACGTCCACGTCGTCCAGGGTGGCCCCCGGCTGCTGCTGGTCGAGGGAGTCGAGCAGCTCGTCCAGCTCGGCGATCTCGTCCAGCGCCCCCGTCGCCTCGCCGTAGCCGAGCGGCTGGTCGCCCCGGACCCGCTCGCCGCGCTGCCAGTTCAGGTCGGGGCGCAGGGCGCGCAGGTGGGCGTCGAGGGCGGACAGCTCACCGGCGAGCCGGTCACCGAGCGACTGCCGCATCAGCCCGGCCAGCTCCTCGCGCTGCCGGTCGGACAGCGACCGCATCAGCCGCTCACCGGCCGCCGACCGGCGGGCCAGCACGTCGACCAGTTCGTCGACGGTGCCCGGCTGCTCCGGGAAGAACTCGCCGTGCCGGCGCATGAACTCGGCGAACGCGTCGGTGGTGTCCTCCGCACGGGCGTGCCGGGCCAGCAGGTCGTTGAGGTCCCGCATCATCTCGGCGAGCTGCACCTGCACGGCCGGGTCACCGGCGGCCCGCGCGGCGTCGCGCAGCCCGGCGAACCGCTGCTCCAGCACCTCCCCGCGCAGCCCGTCGAGGATCCGCTGGTACACCTGCCGGGCCTCGTCGCTGGTCCACCGGTAGCCGGCCAGCTCCTGCACCGCACGGGCGGTGGACCGGGGCAGGTTGTCCAGCACCGTCTCGGCGAACCGGGCGTCGTCGTCGGTGCGCTCACGCAGCGCGTCCCGCTCCGCCGCGAGGGCCTGGTCGAGCAAAGCCCGGGACCGGGTCACCGCGCCGTCCAGGTCACCCCGGCGCAGCGCCTCCCGGCGCAGCCGGCGGGCCCGGGCGGCCAGGTCGTCCAGGCCGCCCCGGCCCTGCGGGCCACGACGCAGCAGATCCCGCAGCGCCTCCCGCAGACTGCCGCCGGCCAGCACCTCCGCGCCGACGGAGTCCACGGCGGCACGCACGTCGTACGGCGGGGCGAGCGGATCGGGGCCGCCCTGCCACTGGCCGTACCGGAACCGGTTGCCGGCCATCCTCAGCTCCGACCGCCGTAGACGGTACGACCGGAATCGGTGACGTCCTTGCCGAGCCGGCGGGTCAGGTGCAACCCCTCCAGCACGAACTCGACCCCGGCGGCGGCCTGCTCCGGGGTGGGCGCGTCGCCCAGCCCCAACCGGTCCAGCGCCTTGGCCAGCCCCGGCACGGTGCCGACCTGGCGCAGCAGCTCCGCCGAGGAGACCAGCTCACCGGTCTCGATGACCGCCCCCTCGGCGACCAGCGCGGTGAAACCGGAGAGGTCCAACCCGGCCAGCCGGGCCAGGAACGTCTCGGCGGTGGCGGCCCGCAGCAGGTGGGCCAGGACCTCGATCTCCCGCCCCTCCTCGCCACTTTCGAACTCCACCTTGCCGCGCAACGTCGAGGTCACCGACACCGCGTCGCCGACCCGGGCGACCGGCTGCTCGGGCCGTACCGTGGCGTCGCCGGCACCCGACGCGGAGCCGGCGGCCGACGCGCCGGCGGGGCCGGCGAGCAGGCCGGCGCGGCGCAACGCGGCGGCGGCGACCGTCTCGGCGGCGGCGATGGCGAACCGGGCGGAGACGCCGGAGCGCGGGTCCACCGACGGCGACTCGCGCACCGCGCGGGCGAACCGGGCCAGCACCTCCAGCACGTGCTCCGGCACCTCGGCGACCAGGTCGGCCTCCTGGCGGATCAGGGCCAGCTCCAGCTCCAGGTCGACCGGGTAGTGGGTGCGGACCTCCGCACCGAACCGGTCCTTGAGCGGGGTGATGATCCGGCCCCGGTTGGTGTAGTCCTCCGGGTTGGCGCTGGCCACCAGGAACAGGTCCAGCGGCAGCCGCAGCTGGTAGCCGCGGACCTGGATGTCCCGCTCCTCCAGCACGTTGAGCAGCGCCACCTGGATCCGCTCGGCCAGGTCGGGCAGCTCGTTGACGGCGAAGATGCCCCGGTTGGTGCGCGGCACCAAACCGAAGTGGATGGTCTCCGGGTCACCGAGGGTACGACCCTGGGCGATCCGGATCGGGTCGACGTCACCGATCAGGTCACCCACGCTGGTGTCCGGGGTGGCCAGCTTCTCGCCGTACCGCATCGAACGGTGCAGCCAGCCGATCGGCAGGTCGTCGCCGGCCTCGGCGACCGACGCGCGGGAGGCCGGGGTGAGCGGGTGCAACGGGTGCTCGTTGAGCACCGAGCCGGGCAGCACCGGGGTCCACTCGTCGAGCAGCGCCACCAGCGCGCGGATCAGTCGGGTCTTGCCCTGGCCGCGTTCGCCGAGCAGCACCATGTCGTGGCCGGCGAGCAGCGCCCGCTCGACCTCGGGCAGCACGCTGTCGTCGTAGCCGACGATGCCGGGGAAACGGTCCTCGCCGGAGCGCATCCGGGCCAGGAGGTTGTGGCGGAGTTCCTGCTTGACGGTCTGGTACCGGTGTCCGGCGGCGCGCAGTGCGCCGAGGGTGCCCGGCAGGTCGGCGGGCGGGACCGGGAGAGCCTGGTTGGGCGCAGTCACCCGACCCACGCTAGCGCGGTCGGGCCCCCTGTGCCGCCGGCACCGGGATCGCTCTTCCGACATGCCGGCCCGGGCCCGGGCGGCGGGGCTAGGGTCGACGGCGTGACCTACCTCGCCGCTGACGACCGCTACGACCAGCTGACCTACCGCCGCAGTGGGCGCAGTGGCCTGCGACTGCCCGCCATCTCGCTCGGGTTGTGGCACAACTTCGGGCCCGACCGCCCCTTCGCCCGCCAGCGGGACATCGTCTGCCGGGCGTTCGACCTCGGCGTCACCCACTTCGACCTGGCCAACAACTACGGCCCACCGCCCGGCGCGGCGGAGGAGGCGTTCGGGCGGCTGCTCGCCACCGATCTGAAGCCGTACCGCGACGAGCTGGTGGTGTCCAGCAAGGCCGGCTACCTGATGTGGCCCGGCCCGTACGGCGAGTGGGGCTCCCGCAAGTACCTGATCTCCTCGCTGGACCAGTCGCTGCGGCGGATGGGCCTGGACCACGTCGACATCTTCTACTCCCACCGTTTCGACCCGGACACCCCGCTGGAGGAGACGATGGGCGCGTTGGACGCCATCGTCCGGTCCGGTCGGGCGCGCTACGTCGGCGTCTCCAACTACGACTCGGAGCAGACCACGCGGGCCGCCGCGATCCTGCGTGACCTGGGTACGCCCCTGCTGATCAACCAACCGTCGTACTCGATGTTCAACCGGTGGACCGAGGCCGACGGGTTGCTCGACACGCTGGCCGAGGTCGGTGCGGGCTGCATCGCCTACAGTCCGCTGGCCCAGGGGCTGCTCACCGACCGCTACCTCGACGGCATCCCCGCCGACTCCCGGGTGCGCACCAGCGTCTTCCTCGACGAGAACGACGTGACCGAGGAGAAGCTGGCCACGATCCGGGGCCTCGCCGGGATCGCCGGGCGGCGGGGGCAGACGTTGGCCCAGCTCGCGCTCGCCTGGGCGCTGCGTGACCCCCGGATGACCAGCGTGATCATCGGGGCGAGCAGCGTGGCCCAACTGGAGGGCAACATCGCCGCCGTACGCCATCTCGACCTCACCCCCGACGAGCTGACCGAAATCGATCATCTCCTCCCCTGACCCGCCGGGGGATGACCGCCGGGCGAGGCCGGGGGCGACCGTGGTGACGGGGTAGAGACGGACGTCGCGGCGGGACCGCCGCGGATGCCCGGACGAGGCGCGTCGGCCCAAGTAGCGGTATCCCTGCCTGGGGATACCGCTACTTGGGCGACGTTGCGTGGATCATGCGGGCCCGGGTGGCCCGCACGGCGGGCTCACCAGATGCGGCGGCGGCCGGCACGGTGGTTGCGGACGCCACACGGCCGGCCGGGCGGCACGGGAGCCGGTCGACGTAGCCGGGTCGCCACCGCCGCCACCAGCAGTACGGTCACCACCACCGCCGCGCCCACGACCAGCCGCAGGTTGCCGCCCCCGACCTGGGTCACCGACGCCACCGGCACGCCGGCCTCCTCCCCCGCGCCGCCGGACCCGTCGACGTCCGACGTGGCGTCGGTGGGGGCCACCGGGTCAGGGTCGGCACCGGTCGCCGCAGCGGTCGACGACGGGGTCGGGGCGGTGTCCGTCGGGGTGGCCGCGAGCACCCTGCCCGCCGATCGGAACAGCACGTCCGAGCAGGAATAGTAGGTGTCCGGGGTGTCGGAGTTCTGCCACACCGTGTAGATCAGGTGCCGGCCGGTCAACCCGGCGGGCAACCGCCCCGGGATCTGGTACGACCCGTCCCGCAACGGCGGGTCGGTCACCGACAGGAACGGGATCGTGTCGAGGTCGGCCCAGCGCAACGGCGTCCGCGGGTCGTACCCGGAGCGGGTGGTGTAGAGCCGGAAGGTGCCCTTGTGCGGGATCGTGCCCCGGTAACGGAACGTGTACCTCGCCCCGGCGGTCAGCTCCGTCGCCGGCCAGTCGGCCCGGGCCAGGTCCAACCCCCGGTAGGCGGAGAGCCCGCCGCTGCACAGCTCACCGTCCGGGATGCGTTCCCGGTCCCGGCCGGCCACGCCGTACACCCGGATGTTGTCCCACTCGCGCAGCGCCGCGCCCGCCGACACCGCGGCCAGGCAGGCCGGCGTGGAGACGTGCGGCCCCTCCGGGCCACAGGCCGCCGAACGGCTCAGCGGGCTGGTCGGAGCGCCGTGCGCGGCGGCGGGAGCCGCCGGGAGCAGCACGGTCACCGCCACGACCGCGAGCGCGGCGAACGTTCGGCGTACGGTCATCTGGTCGACCTCCCGCCCTTGGTACGGATGCGGGCGGGCAAAGGTTCGACGATCCGACGCGTCGTGCCGGCGGCGGGGCCGCGACGGAGACCGGTTCGCTCTACAGTGACCGCACTTCCCGCATCAAGGAGCACACCGTGTCCGAGCCGGAGCCGACGAAAGACTCCCCGGGGGGCAGCCCACCGCCGCCCGGGTCCCCGCCCGCCGACGGGGTGCCCCATCTGCTGACCATGCCCACCGTGGCGGGGATGCCCCCGGCCATCAGGTGGCCCGGTCGGGAGGGTGAGCCCGGGTGGGCCATCCCCGTCCAGATCCCGGACGGCACCCTCGGGTACGCCATCTTCCTGCCGCTGGTGCCGGCAGGCGACGTCACTCCGGTCGCGGTCCCGCCCGCCGTCGCGCCGGCCGACCACGCAGACGGCAACCCCACCGCGCCGCCCGGCGACCAACCGGCCGGTGGGCCGGCTCCCGGTGTGTCGGCTCCCGGTGTGTCGGCTCCCGGTGTGTCGGCGGCGACTGCGTCCGGTGGGTCGGTGGTCGGCGAGCAGGCCAGGTCGGTGACCGTCCCGGCACCACGCACCGCCGCCACCCCGACCGGCAGCACTCCAACCGCCGCCACCACGGCCGATGGCACCACGGCCGATGGCGCTCCGACCCCACCGACCTCGACGGTGGGCGACCCGCAGCCCGGCACCGGCCAACCCGCGACGCCCGCCACCAGCGGGCCCACGCCGTCCGGCACCGGCCAACCCGCGACACCCGCCACCAGCGGGCCCACGCCGTCCGGGGCCGGCCAACCCGCGACGGCCGGCGGCGGCACGGCGACGCCGGGCGCGGCCGGCCAGCCCGCGACGCCCCGCACCGGCGGGACGGCGACCCCCGGGCCCGACCGACCCGGGGTCGGGCAGCCTGCGACACCCGGCACCGGCGGGACGGCGACGGCGGGGCCCGGTTGGCCCGGGACGCCCGGGCCGGCGGCCGGTGGGCGGCCGGCTCCGCACTGGGGTGGCCCACCGACGGGCTGGCACCCGACCTCACCCCCGCCGTCGTTCCTCAGCACCCGGTGGCCCGGCCCCCGGCCCGCCACCGGGTGGGCGGTGCCGGCGGGGGTTCTGGCCGGGGCGTTGGGCGTGGCGTTCTTCGTGCCCCTGAGCCGCACCGGCATCGGCTGGTTCCTCGGCTGGTTGATCCTGACCGTCGGGGTGGTCGCCGCCGTCCGCCGCAGCACCGGGACGCTGACCCGCACCGATCGTCTGATCCGGGGTGGCTGGGCGGCGGGCGCGTTGGCGTTGCTGGCCGTGCTGGCCTTCCGCAACGCCTGGTGGTTGGTGACCTTCTGCGTGCTCGGGGCGCTGGGCTGTGCGACGTTGGCCATCGTGGGCGGAAGACAGGTCCGTTCGATCCTGTTCAGCCTGGTCGCGGCCCCGTTCGCGGCGCTGCGCGGGCTGCCCTGGGTACGCCGGCACGTGAGCACCACCGGCTCCGGCCAGCTGGTGCCCCGGGTCGTCGGATCGGTCGCCGCCACCGCCGTGGTGCTGCTCGTCTTCGGGCTGCTGCTCTCCTCCGCCGACGCCGCCTTCGACCAGGTCCTCGGCGCGATCGTGCCCGAGATCAACGCCGGTACGGTGTTCCGCTGGCTCTTCCTGGCCGTGGTGGGTGGGCTGATCGCGGTCGCCGCCACCTACACCCTGGCCGCCCCGCCGGACCTGTCGACGGTCGACCGGGAGGGTCGACGTCACTGGGGGACCCTGGAGTGGGCGCCGGCCATCGCCGCCCTGACCCTGCTCTTCGTCGGCTTCGTCGCGGTGCAGTTCACCGTGCTCTTCGGCGGGCAGCGGCACGTCCTGCGCACCGCCGGCCTGAGCTACGCCGAGTACGCCCGCAGCGGGTTCTGGCAGCTGACCGTGGTCACGCTGCTGACCGTGGCGGTACTGGGCGGGGTCAGCCGGTGGGCCCGCCGGGAGACCAGGGTCGAACGGGTCCTGCTGCGGGTCCTGCTCGGACTGATCAGCGCGCTCAGCGTGGTGATCGTGGTGTCGGCACTGTCCCGGATGTACACCTACCAGAAGGTCTACAGCTTCACCGGTGAGCGGATCTTCGTGATGGCCTTCGAGCTGCTGCTCGGCGCGGTCTTCCTGATGATCCTGGTGGCGGGGGTGCGGTGGCGGGGCCGGTGGATCCCCGGCGTCACCGTCGGGCTGGCCGTGGTGATGCTGCTCAGCCTGGCCGTGCTCAACCCGGAGGACTACGCGGCCCGCCGCAACATCGCCCGCTACGAACAGACCGGCAAGATCGACGCCTGGTACCTGCGGGCGCTCTCCGCCGACGCCACCCCCGCCCTGGCCAACCTGCCGGACCGGGTCCGCCGCTGCACGCTGAGCTGGATCGACGACGACCTCGCCGAGCCCGACCCGTGGTACGCCTGGAACCTGGGCCGCAGTCGGGCCCGTGCGGAGCTGGACCGGCTGGGCCCCCGCGCGATCGGCGGGCAGAAGGACTGCAAGGCCGCCGACCAGTTCGACCTGCCGAAGACCCGACGCACCCCGCGCTGACCCCCACCCGCTGCCCGGCCCGGTGACGCACCGGCCGGGCAGCGGCGTCAGGTGGGCCCGGCGACGGCGCGGGCGGGCCACCACCGGACTGCCGGCACACGTTTTCCGCCCGCCCAGGCAACCCACGGCCCAGGACACCGCGTGACTATCTCGAATCGGTGATCGGAGGCCTGGATGGGTGATCGCGACACGGCGTTCGCGGCGTACTTCGCGGCGCGGTCGGAGGCGATGCGCGGCACCGCGTACCTGCTCTGCGGCGACTGGCACCGGGCGGAGGACCTGGTGCAGACCGCGTTCACGAAGCTCTACCTGGTCTGGAACCGGGTGTCCCGGCACGAGGTGCTGGACGCCTACGTACGCCAGATCCTGGTCCGGACGTTCCTCGACGAACGGCGGCGCGGCTGGTGGCGGCGGGAACGGGTGGGCGACGAGCAGACCGACCGGCCGACGCCCCCCGAGTCACCGGAGACCCGGTCGCCACCCGGCCGCCGTCGTTGAGTGTGGACGCCGCGCTGCGTTCCGGCCGCCGGGCCCGGGTACGCCGTCGTGCCACCTGGGCCGGCGTCGGGTTGACGGCGGCGCTGCTGGCGGTGGTCGGGGTCGGGGCCATCGGGGCCGTCGGCGCACCCGGCTCCGACGGGTTCACCCCGGGCGTCGGCCCCGTCCCGCCGCCGTCGGTGCACGACACCAAACCGGCCTGGCCGACCGGGCCGGACGGTCGGCCCCAGGAGGACCGGACGGCCCGGGCCGGCACCTGGTACGACCAGGCGGCCCGGCTGCTCGACGACCTCGTCGCGGTGGTGCCGGCCGGCTACACCGTGCCGGCGGACCCGGCGAACCCCCCGGCCGGCCAGCCACTGCTGCGCGACCACCAGGCACAGTTCGCCGACAGGGTGGACGGCGTCGAGGTGTGGAGCTACACGTCCTCGCTCACCCTGCAGCAGGGGCAACGGATGGGCCGGTTGCTCGTCGAGGTGCACAGTGCCGGTAACCAACTGCCGACCGAGCCGTGCCCGCTGGCCCGGCAGTTCTGGGGCATGCCGGGCGACTGCGAGGTGGTGACCGTCGGGGCGGCGCAGGTCGGCGTGGTGGTCCGCCCCGGCGACGACGACCGGTTCGACCAGTGGGCGGCGTACCGGCATCCGGACGGGGTGGTGGTCTTCGTGGCGCAGTCGCGGCGGCTCGGCGACGGGCAACCGGAACTGGCCGCGCTGCCGTTCACGGTGGATCGACTCGCGGCCCTCGCCGCCGACGACCGGTTCCAGGTGCGCTGACCCGACGTGACCGGGATGAGCGGGTGGCCTGATTGGCGGCGGCCATCCGCAATTCCAGCATCCGTCCGATCATCCGCCCGATCACCGCCGATGGCGCATTTCCCCTGGTAGGACAGTATTCGATCAGCCGGAAAACGGCTGTCAACGGAAACCTCGGAGAAACGGGGGCTGGTTAGCGTTCGCGATCGTTGAACGCTCAACTCGCTCCGAGGAGAATCCTTTGACGGTACGAACATCGAGGAGCATGCGCGTACTCCTCCCGGTGATCGTCGCGATGACCGCCCCGCTGGCGCTGGCGGCACCGGCCGCCGCGGCGTCACCCACCGTGGTCGCACCGCCCCCGGCGTCCACGACCGACCTGCCCGACCCGACGGCCCGTGGCCCTTTCGGCCACCAGGCCGTCCAGGAGGCCAAGTTCGGCCTCGCCAGCATCCAGGAACCGAACTCCTCAGGCGCCGACCCGACGGCCGGGACCGCGCAGGCCCCGGAGCGGATCGAGATCCGGGGCCAGCTTTACACACCGGACTTCACCCGACGCACCGCGCCGTCGCCGGTGCTCGTGCTGGTGCACGGCAACCACGGTTCGTGCGACTCGGGCCAGGACACCGCCCAGCTCACCTGCGCCCAGTTCAAGCACAACGAGAACGGCTACGGCTACCTCGCGGAGAACCTCGCTACCTGGGGTTACACCACCTTCTCGGTGTCCCAGGACCAGCTGATGATGCGGCAGGACGGCAACAAGGGCAAGGGCATGCACAGCCGCCGGATGCTCATCGCCGCCACCCTGGACGCGCTGAGCGCGGCGAACCGCCCCGGTGGGCTGCCGGTCGACGCGCACACCACCGTCGGCACCACCCTCGCCGGCCGCCTCGACCTGACCCGCATCGGCCTGATGGGCCACTCGCGCGGTGGTGACGCGGTCTCCAGCTTCATCGACTACAACCGCATCCGCACCGACGGGCCGCGCTACCCGCTGCGTGGGGTGATCTCGCTCGCCCCGGTGGACTACGAGCGCAAGGCCCCGTACGGGATGCCGTACCTGTCGATCCTGCCGATGTGCGACGGTGACGTGTCCAACCTGCAGGGCGCGCGGCTGTTCGAACGCAGCCAGTACGTCAACCCGGGCGACCCGTTCCCCCGGATCCAGGTGGAGCACCTCGGGGCGATCCACAACTGGTACAACACCGTCTGGTACGCCGACGGCGGCGCGGACGGCCAGGCCAACAACGACGCGGCCTGCGGCAACTCGGCGCCGTTCGCGACGAACAACATCCACCCGCACAACCTGCGGCTCAGCGGCGCGGCCAGCTACACCGACCCCGACCTGAACTACGCCATCGACAACTCCGACCCGCTGAACCCGGCCGTGAACACCAAGTTCTCCGGCGATCCGGCCCGGATGGGCGACCAGGAGAAGCTGGGGCTGGCGACGATGGCGGCGTTCTTCAGGCGGTACGTCGGCGGCGAGGGCGCGTTCCAGCCCTACCTGACCGGCGAGCTGGCGAACACCCCCGGCGGGTTGCAGGTCCCCGCGTCGGCCTGCCCGACCAGCCCGTCCGGCACGGCGATCGGATGCAACGAGCGGGTCAACACCAGCTACTTCGCCGCACCGCAGGAACGGGTGGACGTGATCCGGCCCGAGGTGAACAACCCGCTCACCCGCAACGCCCTCGGCGGCACCCTGACCGGCACCGGCTTCGCCGACCCGTACGCGCAGGCCGCCGGGGTCACCCCGAAACCGGCGAGCACCCTCGGCGGGTACGACTGGTGCAACCCGGAGCCGCAGGACTTCGCCCCGGCGCAGCTCGGGAAGACCGGGTTGCCGACCGCCGCCAAGCCCTGCCCGCTGCCGACGGCGGGCGCGCTCGGCGGGCAGAACGGCACCCGGGAGAACAGCCCGATCAACCACTCCTACGGCCGACAGCTCACCCTCGCCTGGGAGCCGGGCTCGACCGCGTCCCTGACCGCCGCGATCCCGGCCGCGTCCGCCGACGTACGGCACCTGAAGGCGCTGGCCATGAGCGCCGCCGTCAACTTCTTCGACACCCGCAACCCGGGGGCCGACAACCGGGGCGACAACACCCGGGACACCACCGTCAACGGCACCCCGACGAACCCGGTGTGGCCCAACGAGAAACCCACGTCGTACGACCCGGCCTCGACGACCCAGCGGTTCGTGATCGCGCTGCGCGACGCCGCCGGTCACGAGGGGACCGTAGACGCCGGTGACCCCCGCTGGGGCAACGCCCTGCACATGTCGACCGGCACGAACACCCCGAACACCCACATCGTCCTGGACCAGATCCGGGTCCCGCTGGCCGAGTTCGCGGCGCAGGGCGTCGACGTCGGCGCGCTGGCGAAGCTGGAACTCCGGTTCGGGGTGGGCGACCTGCCGAAGTCCGGCTCGATCGAGCTGGCCGACGTACGCTTCCAGGAATCCGACGCGGGGGCGCGGCTCCTGTCGGACGGCGACCGGGCCGACGGCGCGGGTCACGGCCCGTCCGCCCTCGGCGGCCCCGACCCGGCGACCTACCTCGCCGGTTACGACAACACCCCGGGCACCGTCGCGCTCGTCGACCCGGTGGCCAACCCGCAGGGCAACACCACCTGGACTGTCGACGACGACCGCAAGCAGTGCCCGACGGCGGACTTCACCTCGATCCAGCGGGCCGTCGACTTCGCGTCGCCGTGGGACACCATCGTGGTCTGCGCGGGTGTCTACCAGGAGTCGTCGACACCGGTGAACCACGCGTCCAACCCGGTGCAGACCGGTGCCCGCAACGGCCTGACCATCACCAAGCCCCTGAAGATCAAGGGGGCCGGCGCGGACAAGGTCACCATCAAGCCGGACCCGTCGCTGGGCAACCTGGCCGGCGACCAGCCGTACCTGCGTGACGGCGGCGGCAACGTGATCACCGTGTCCCGGCAGTCGCTCGGCTCGACCGACACCAACGAGATGTTCCTCGACCTCTCCGGCGTGACGGTCACCTCCGGCGACGTCTGGGCCGAGGCGGGTATCGCGTTCTTCGGCGCGGCCGGCCGGGTCGCCGACAGCGTCGTCGGCCCGCTGCGGGTCGCGACCACCGACGAGGAACTCGTCGCGCACCCGCACGGCTGGGGCATCGTCAAGACCGGCATCATCCGGGGGGCGGGCACCGGCACCGTCGAGAGCGAGCTGACCGTCACCGGCAGCGTGGTCAGCGGCTACCAGTCCGGGGGCATCCTCTTCGACGGCGCGCGGGGCCGCGACGGCACCCCCGAGACCACCGTCCGCTCCGGCATCCGCCAGCACGGGTACGTGACCGACACCGTGGTCACCGGCGAGCCGAACAGCCGGTTCCCGCAGACCGGCATCGCGTACACCAGCGGGACGGACGGTTTCGTCAACACCAGCCGGATCACCGGGAACTACTTCGCGCCCGCGCCGTCGCGGTCGTACGGCATCCTGCTGACCGACGCCGGCACCGAGACGGCCGGGGCGCTCACCGGCACCCGCAACGTCCTCACCGGCAACGGCTTCGCCGTCTACAACGCCAACGCCGACAACACCGCGGTACGCGAGGGCGCACCGTTCGCGCTGACCGGCAGCTACCTCGGCAGCGGGCAGCCGGTGCCGGGCGGTCCGGCGGTCCCGGCCACCGGCATCGAGGCGATCTCCGGCGTGGACGGCACCGGCAGCGCCACGGTCACCGTCACCAAGCGCCGACCGACCCCGCCACCGGCGGTGCCGACCACGGTGGGTCGGGTCGCCGACGCCGCACCCTCAGCCGAGCTGGCCGACCCGGGACGCGGGGCGGTGTTCCAGGTCGGGTCGACGGTGCACCCGCTGATCCGGGGCACCGACGACTTCGCCATCGCCTCGACGAGCCTGTTCGTCAACGGCACCCTGGTCGGCACCAGCACCACCGCCCCCTACCTGTTCGACTGGACACCGGCGGCGAAGGACGCCGGCAAGCAGGTCAGGTTCCAGGCGATGGTCGTCGACTCGTCCGGGCAGTCGACGCTGTCCAAGCCGGTCGTCGGCACGGTGGATCCGGCGACCCCGGCACCGACCGTACGGATCGGGTCGGTGCAGGCCGACCCCACCTCGGGTACGGCGACGCTCACCGCGACGGTCAACACGGCCGGCACCCTCACCCTCACCGGTGAGAAGGTCAACGCGGTCAGCCGGCAGGTGGCCAAGGCCAACACGGTGACGGTGACCGTGACGGTCGCGCCCGCGTACCGGCAGACGCTGGTCAGGACCGGTCGGCTGGACGTGGCGTTCACCGTCGGGTTCGCCAACGCGGCCGGGCAGAGCCCGGGTGAGACGGTGCAGGTGACCCTGATCAGGTCGTGACGGCCCAGCACTGAGGGGAGGGATCCCGGAGGATCCCTCCCCTCGGCACGTGTACCGGCAGGCCGCGTCGCACCGGGTCTGTCAGTTAGCCGATCGAACCGACGATCTGGTATCTCCTATCTGGATCATACGTACGTCCGGCGGTCGACGCCTGCACCGGTGCGACCCCGCACCTGGTCACCGGCCGGCTGATCTGTAGGGCCAGGAACGGAGCAACGATGGACGCGGACGAGCACAGCGAGGGTCCTTCCAACGCGATAGCCCGCCACTTCCAGAACCTGACCGTGAAGGTCATCCAGGATGGCGTCGGCCCGATCACCGGGTCGATCCCCTACGCGGAGGCCCGCCTCGGCAAGGCCCTCCCGGCCTGCTCGATCGTCGACTCCGACGGGGCGCCCCTGCGTGACAACGCGAGCGAAGCGGCGATCGAGCGGGTGATCGATCGACTGATCAAGGAGTCGGTGGCTGCGGCGTCGACGAACGGGTTCGTCACCGGTCTGGGCGGTTTCGTGGCCATGCCCGTCACCCTCCCCGCGAACATCGCCGGGTCACTGGTGATCAACGCGCGACTCGTCGGGTCGATCGCGTACCTGCGGGGTTACGACATCTCGGACCCGCAATTCCAGACCTTCATCGTTCTCACCACCGCAGGTGGAACGCTGGCAGGCTCGCTCCAAGGGGCGGGAGTCAAGGTCGGGGCGAAGTTGACCGCTCAGATGATCAGGGCGATCCCGATGACCGCCATTCGGAAGATCAACGAACGGGTCGGCTTCATGCTTCTCGCCAAGTACGGCACGCAGCGTTCGGCCATCACCCTGGCCAAGGGCATCCCGATCGCGGGGGGCCTCGTCGGAGCCGGGATGGATGCCGCCCTCACTGCTCTGGTGGGCCGCGCGGCCAAGGCCAACTTCCCGGCGTCCATCTGAGCCGCAGGGTTACAGCGCGACCAGGCCGACGAGAAGAGCGCGCCTGCCCTACCGCCCAGAACGGTCGATCCGCCGGAGCGGGGCTGCGGCCAGAACGGATCTGGCCGCCAACGCCGCAGGGGTAACTTCCGGGTTCAGGGTGCAGGTCAGCTCGTGGTGTCGGCCTTGAGGCCGGTCAGGAAGCTGGCCCAGGAGCGGCCGTCGAAGGCGAGCACCGGGCCGGTGCGGTCCTTGGTGTCGCGGACGTCCACCGCGCCATCGACGAACCGCACCTCGACGCAGGCCGCGTTGTTCGCGCTGCGGGAGGACTTGAACCAGCCACGATCGGGGGTGGGGAGAGCGGTCATCACGTCATCTCCTGGCGATCCGCCGGATCAACTCCAGCGATTCCGCCGAGTTTAACGCCCGCTCGCGTGCCTCGGCGAAGGTGACGACGTAGTCCGCGACCCGGCTGGACTGAGCCTGCCGCCAGGTACAGCCGGCACTCCCTCAGATGTTGGACCCGTCCGGCGGCAGGCCGGACGGCGGCTGGGGCGATCCGCCCCGGCCGTCGAACTGCGGGCAGGACATCCCCAGGGTGTACGCGGTCATCGACAACGAGCCGTAGGCGTAACCGTCCACAAGAATTCCGGTGTCAGGCGCGTCCGTGGCAGCGGCGAGACCCGCGAGGTACAACGCGGGAATGAAGTGATCAGGCGTCGGCACCGCCCGGCGGAAGTCCCCGTGGGCGTCGAGAGTCGCGTACTCGCCCGGGTCGGTCAGCATCCGGGAGGTGGCGTCCTCGTCGAAGCGCCGCGCCCAGTCGAACCCGTCGTCAGTCAGCGCCCAGTCCATGCCACCCAGGTTGTGCACCACGTTGCCGCTCGCCACGATCAGCACACCACGCCGGCGCAGTGGAGCGAGCCTGGCACCCAGTTGAAGGTGGTAGTCAAACGACTTGTCCGCGTTGATGCTGAGCTGGACGACGGGAATCGTCGCCTCAGGAAAGGCGTGCATCAGCACCGACCAGGTGCCATGGTCGATGCCCCAGCTGTCGACGTCGGCCCCGACCCAGGTCGGATGGACGACGTCACTGACCTCCTCGGCCAGTTCGGGCAGCCCTGGAGCCGGGTACTGCACCTCGAACAACTCCCGGGGGAACCCGTAGAAGTCGTGAATGGTCCTCGGCCGGGGCATCGCGGTGACGGCCGTGGCATTGATGTACCAGTGAGCACTCACCACCAGGATCGCGCGTGGACGCGGCACCGCGGCGCCGAAGGCTTTCCACGCCGAGGTGTACCGGTTGACCTCGAGAGCGTTCATCGGGTTGCCGTGGCCCAGGAACGCCGCGGGCATCACGACCTCCGGGGCGGGTGGTACGTCTGAAGACACGTGAGCTTCCCTCCGGGCGGACCGGTTCGTACGGCGCGGGCTGCCGGCCCTGAATCTCACGATAGTGCCACCTCGCTGCGGCTCCGGCCCGAAGCACGCTCCTCGCGGATCATAGATCGGGTTACGTCGAGGGCTGCGGATCGAGATACTGTCCCTCAAGCGCGACTGCCGAGGGAACCGCAGACGGTCACCTGTCCGGGCCCGGCCACGACCAGCCTCTCCCCCGAAGTCGACTACCGATCGAAGGCGGTACGCGTGCCTCTTACCAGCATGGTGGTTGGCGTCGACGGTTCGATGGGATCCGACCGCGCACTGGTCTGGGCGCTCACGGAAGGCCGCATACGGGATCTGCCCGTACGGGCGATCAACGTCTGGCAACCGAGCGGCGCACCCCTGGAGGTCGAGCGGATCGCGGCCCTGCACTCCGTGGCCGACCTCCGGGCCGGTCTCCTTCGGGACGTCACGTCCAGCGTGGATGCGGTGATCGCACGAGAAGGCGCGGCGGACGTCGCGACGACCTCGCATGTCGTCTACGGCCACCCCGTCAGGGAACTGACCCGGGCGGCGGGCGGCGATTCCGTCCTTGTCGTGGGTTCACGCGGACACGGCAGCACCACCGGTTCGCTGTTCGGCTCCGTCAGCCAGGGCTGCGTCCAGTACGCGACCGGCACGGTGATCGTCGTCCCCGCGCCGGAGCCGAGGCCCGAAGCGGGACGCGTGGTCGTCGGGGTCGACGGATCACCCCAGTCGGTACGTGCACTGCGGTTCGCCGATGACGAGGCCCGCCGGCGTCATGCTTCGTTGCAGGTCGTACATGCCTGGTCCCGGCCCTACCTCGGATTCGCCGGAGGTCCGGGGGGCCTCCGGGAGGAGGCTGTCGACGAGATCGCCGTCCAGGCGGCGGAGACGCTGCAGGACAGCATGCGACGCGGCGCAGTCGATGCCATGCGTACCGACGTCGAGATCCGGCTGGTCGAAGGTTCCCCCGCCCCGGCGCTGCTGGAGGCCGCCGACGACGCGGATCTGGTGGTCGTCGGATCGCGCGGGTACGGGGGGTGGAAGGGACTTCTGATGGGTTCGGTGTCGACCCGGTGCGTGGTCAGCTCCCCCTGTCCGGTAGCCGTGATCCGTAGCCATGCGGACGAGGACGACACGTAGCGACCGGCCCCGGTCGGGAACGGTGACCGATCGCCGACGACCCGGCTGCCCGGTGTCCACGCGCCCGGCAGGGTGTGCCGTGCGAGGCTGAGGTGAGAACCCGCCGGACGGCGGGCGGAAACGAATCAGCGACCCGGTCGATGATCACTCGACCAGGTCGCTGACCTGACACTTCAAGGGTGGAGCCGAGGGGACTCGAACCCCTGACCCCCACACTGCCAGTGTGGTGCGCTACCAGCTGCGCCACGGCCCCTTGCGGTCGTCCCGGTCGCCCGGGCACGGAGAGAACTATACACACGACGCCCGGCATGGTCATCTCACGGGGGTACCCCCCGGACCGGCCCCGGGAGCGCCCGACGGATCAGTTCAACGCCACGTCCGGCGGGAAGTGCGCGACCGCCGCCATCATGCCGCCCTGCCTGCGCAGCACCATCGGCCAGAGGTCGTCCGGACGGTCGACGAAGGCGTCGCCGGGCAGCGCGTCGAGCACGAACCAGGACCCATCCTCGATCTCCTGCTCCAACTGCCCGGAGCCCCAACCGGAGTAGCCGGCGAAGACCCGGATGCCGCCGATGCTGTCCCGCATCCGCTCCGGGTCGGCCGACAGGTCGACGGTGCCCACCGCGCCGGAGATCGGCTGGAAACCCTTCAACCGCCGCATCGGGTGCCGCATCCGGGCCAGGCAGATCGCCGACTCCGGCTGCACCGGGCCGCCCTCGAAGAGCACCGCCGGGTGGCGGGCGAGGTCGCTCCACTCACCGAGGACGTCCGCGACGGCGACCTCGGTGGCCCGGTTGAGCACCACCCCGAGCGCGCCGTTGGCCTCGTGGGCGACCAACAGCACCACCGTACGATCGAAGTTCGGGTCCTTGAGCGCCGGTGTCGCGACCAGCAGCCGCCCGGTCATCGACTCCACGGCACGACCGCTGATCGCCGGTCCCTCCCCCTGCATCTCGGACATCGTCAGCCGCGCACCGGGTCCGACAACCGGGCACCACCGACCATCCGTGCTGTCACCGCCATGTCTGGCACCATAGCCTGCACCCGGTGCGGTGGCTAAGGTCTGACCGACAGGTGATCGAAGGCGGTCGAGGGAGGATCGATGGGTCCGACGGCGGACATCGCGGTGATCGGTGGTTCAGGGCTGTACGCGCTGCTCGACGACGCGACAGAACACCAGGTGGAGACCCCGTACGGCGCCCCTTCGGACGTGGTCACGATCGCGTCGGTGGGCGGTCGACCGGTGGCCTTCCTGCCCCGGCACGGGCGTGACCACCGCCACCCACCGCACCTGATCCCGTACCGGGCGAACCTGTGGGCGCTGCGGTCCCTCGGGGTCCGCCAGGTCCTCGCCCCGTGTGCCGTCGGCGGGCTCCGCCCCGAGCTGGGCCCCGGCACCTTCGTGGTGCCCGACCAGCTGATCGACCGCACCAGCGGCCGGGTGCAGACCTACTACGACCAGGGCGCGGTGCACGTCGCGTTCGGTGACCCGTACTGCCCGGTGGGGCGGCGTACCCTGCTCGGCGCGGCGGCCGGGCGGGACGTGCCGGCGGTGGACGGCGGCACGGTGGTGGTGGTCGAGGGGCCCCGCTTCTCCACCCGTGCGGAATCCCGCTGGTACGCCTCGATGGGTGGCACGGTGGTCAACATGACCGGCCACCCGGAGGCCGTGCTCGCCCGCGAACTCGCCCTCTGCTACACCTCCATCGCGCTGGTCACCGACCTGGACGCCGGGGTGGAGGCGGGCGACTCGGTCACCCAGGAGGAGGTCTTCCGGGTCTTCGGGGAGAACACCGACCGGTTGCGGGGCGTACTGCTGGACGCGGTGGCCGCCCTGCCCGCCGACCGCGACTGCCCCTGCGGGCACGCGCTGGACGGCATCAGCACCCCGTTCCCCCTCCCCTGAGCCGTTCCCGCACCCCCACCGCTTCCCGCCCCCACCGCTTCCCGCGACCGCACCGCAACCGCGCCCCCACCACGCCGCGCCGCCACCCCGGCCGGCCGGGCGCTCGGGCACCCGCCGACGCGACGACGCGCTGCCCCCCTGTGGCTGTGCCGCCACAATGGCGGCACAGCCACAGGGGCGATAGCCGGCAAAGCACCCGAACCACCGCCTGCCACCCGATAGATTCGGCAGGTCGGCGGCAGACCATCGGCCCCGGCGGGCAGCGGCACGGGCCGGGGACACGGAGGCGGGGGCGATGGCGACCGTCCGGGAGACCACCTACGACCTGCTCCGGGCCCTCGACCTAACCACGGTCTTCGGCAACCCCGGCTCGACCGAGGAGCCCTTCCTCCAGGACTTCCCAGCCGACTTCCACTACGTGCACGCCCTGCACGAGGCGTCGGCGGTGGCGATGGCCGACGGGTACGCCCAGGCCACCGGCCGACCGGCGCACGTCAACCTGCACACCGCCCCGGGCACCGGCAACGCCATGGGCAATCTCGTCACCGCGTGGCACAACCGGACCCCGCTGATCGTCACCGCCGGGCAGCAGAGCCGGGAGATGCTGCTGCTGGAGCCCCGGCTGGCCAGCCGACGCCCCACCGAACTGCCCCAGCCGTACGTGAAGTGGAGCCACGAGCCGACGCGGGCGCAGGACGTACCGGCGGCGTTCATGCGGGCGTACGCCACGGCGGCCCAACCCCCGGCCGGCCCGGTCTACCTCTCCCTGCCGCTGGACGACTGGCAGCAGCCGGCGGACCCGCCGCCGCCGGTGCGCACGGTGGCCACCCGGTTCGCCCCCGACCCGCGTCGGCTGCGGGAGTTCGCCGCGTTGCTGGCGGCCAGCCGCAACCCGGTGTTGGTGCTCGGTGCGGCGGTGGACCGGGCCGCCGGCTGGCCGGTGGCGGTGGCGGTGGCGGAGCGGCTCGCCGCGCCGGTCTGGTCCGCGCCGGCACCGGAGCGGGCCGCCTTCCCGGAGCACCACCCGCACTACCGGGGGGTGCTGCCGTACGCGATCGCCCCGCTGGCCGAGAAACTCACCGGGCACGACGTGGTGCTGGTGGTCGGTGCGCCGGTGTTCCGCTACTACCCGCACCTGCCCGGTGACCACCTGCCGCCCGGGGCGCGGCTGCTGCACGTCACCGACGACGCGGACGAGGCGGCCCGCGCCCCCGTCGGCGACAGCCTGCTCGGTGACGCCGGGCTGACCCTGGCCGCGCTGCTGGACCTGCTGCCGGCGGCCGACCGTCCCCCACCCGAGCCCCGCCCCGCCCCGTCACCACCACAACCCGGTGACCCGCCCGACGCGGACGCGCTCTTCGCCGCCCTGGCCGCCTGCTGGCCCACGGACGGGGTACTGGTGCAGGAGTCACCGTCCAACCTGGCGGCGCTGCGACGCCGGCTCCCGGTGACCCGCCCGGCGTCGTACTTCACCATGGCCAGCGGCGGGCTCGGCTACGGGCTGCCGGCCGCCGTCGGCATCGCCCTCGCCGAACGGGACACCGGGCGGGGCCGGCCGGTGGTCGCGGTGATCGGGGACGGCTCCTTCCACTACTCGGTGCAGGCACTGTGGACCGCCGCGCGACTACGGCTGCCGGTGGTCGTGCTGGTCCCGGTGAACCAGCAGTACGCGATCCTCAAGGCGTTCGCCGAGTTGAAGTCCACTCCCGGCGTGCCCGGGCTGGACCTGCCGGGCCTGGACCTCACCGCCATCGCCCGCGGTTACGGCTGCGCCACCCGCGTCATCGACGCCCTGCCCGACCTCGCGCCCGCCCTGACCGAAGCCCTCCACGCCGACACCCCCACCCTCCTGTCCACCCCGATCGACCCCACCCCTCCCAAACTCCTCTGACCCCCCGCCCGCCCACCTTCCCACCCACCCACACCCCGCCCCCACCCGCACCCCGCCCCCACCCGCACCCCGCTCCCGCCCGCGTTGATCAAGAGGTTTGCGTCATTTCCAGAGATCAACTTGACCCAAACCTCTTGATCAACCCAGCTGGGTGGGGGTGGACGGGGAGAGGAGGGGTTAGGGGGTGAGGGTGAGGAGGCGGCCGGTTGCCACGTCGAGGACCGGGCGGGTGCCGAGGGGGGCCGTCAAGGTCACGGTGACCGGTTTGAGCACCGCGAGGTCGACGCACTCCCCGGTGCCTTGGACCACTCCGCCGCCGACCACCACCACGCCGTCGCTCTCCCACACCAGCGCGGTGGGCCCGGTGTCGCAGGCGCCCATGCTCACCGTGTACGTCAACCGGGCGTGATCGACGCGTTGGAGTCGATCGGCACCGGCCACGCCGCCCGGAAGGGGCCGGGTCGGGGCAGCCGGCTCGGGCACGGCGCCGACCGCCCGGGCCGTTACCGCGAGGCGGGCAACCGGGGCGGTCAACTCGGCCACGGTGAACAACCAGGCTGGCACGGCGGCGACGCCCCGACTGGTGCGTACCTCGGCCTCGCCGAGCGTCACGCCGGTGACGGTGAGTGGGATGCAGGCTGTGGCCGCCTGCGTGGAGACCGAATCGTCCGGCCTGGTGCCGGCCGTCGGGGCGGCGGCCCGGGGCACCCGGGGCCGCCCGTCGCACGGTGGCGGGTCCCCCTGGTCCAGTTGCCGGTACGCCTCGGCCGCGCTGATCAGCGGGACGGTCAGTGCGCCGTCCGGGAAGCGGATCGCCGCGTCGGCGGGCACCTCGGTCGGCATCGGGATCTGGTCGCGGTACCAACCGGAACGGAAGGCCATCTCGGTGTCGGCGGTGAAGCCGGGTTGACCGGTGAGCACCGTGGCGTCCTGCAACGGCAGGTATCCACTCGACCAGTCGGACCCGGGCCGCCACGCCCCCGCGACCTCGGCGGCCCGCTCGTCGAACGCCTCCCGGTGCCGCCCCGGATCACCCCCGACCGCCCCACCGGCCCCACCCGGCACCGACCCCACCGGCACCGACCCTACCGGCGCACACCCGCCCGCCACCGCCACCACGAGCCCCCACCCCACCACAACAAGTCGCCGCATACCCCCTGTGACGCTCCACCCCCGCCCCCGGTTCCCACCCTCCCCCCGCCCCCTCCCTCCGCCCTCTCCCCCCACCCCGCCCTGCCCCCCGTTGATCAAGAGGTTCAGGTCAAGTTGATCTCCAAAAATGACGCAAACTTCTTGATCAACGCGACCGGGACGCGCGGGGGAGAGCGCGGGACGCGCGGGGAGCGCGGGAGGGGGGAGGGGGAGGGCCGGGTGGGAAGGGCGATGCGCCCCGGTCCTGGGGACCGGGGCGCATCGTGTGGTGGAGGTGCCGGGAATCGAACCCGGGTCCTTCGCCGGTTTGTCAGGGCTTCTCCGAGCGCAGCTCGCTATGCCTCTACTCGGCCCCACCGCTCACGCGAGCAAGTTGGTGTGACGGGCCCAGTCGCTGATTGATCTCGCCGCACGGACCCCGCGACCGGGTCCGGTTGGCCAGCCTCCTAACTGATGCCGGCTAACTGGGACGAAGGCGTTCCCAGGCCGACAGACTCACTACTCGCCTCAGGCGGCGAGAGCGAAGTCAGCGCGATTTTGCTTGGCGCTTATAAGTTTCCGACGACCGATTCTCGAGACGACGTCGGCTTCCTCGGCTCGCTTCCCCTGTCGCTGCGTACGAAGTCGAAACCAGTCACCCCCTCGACGGGCCACCGATGTGGCGGCACTGTCCAGACTAACGCCTACCGCAACGGGTTTCATCCCGAGGCCCGGCCCAGCGTGCCGAGCCGGGCAAACAGGATGAATCAGTCGTCCATTCCCTTGCCGCGCCGGCCCGACACCCGGGCGATCTCCCGGTCGGCGTCCCGCTTGGCGAGGTCCTGCCGCTTGTCGTACGACTTCTTGCCCTTGGCCAGGGCGATCTCGACCTTGGCCCAGCCGTCGGAGAAGTAGACCTGCAACGGGACCATGGTCAGGCCACCCTCACGGGTCTTGCCGATCAACTTGTCGATCTCCAACCGCTTGAGCAGCAGCTTGCGGGTACGCCGGGGCTCGTGGTTGGTCCAGGTGCCCTGGGTGTACTCCGGGATGTGCATGCCGTGCAGGAACAGCTCGCCGTCGCGTTCCTGGGCGAAGGCGTCGACCAGCGAGGCCCGCCCGGCGCGCAGCGACTTGACCTCGGTGCCGGTCAGCGCCATGCCCGCCTCGTACGTGTCGAGGATGGCGTAGTCGTGGCGGGCCTTCTTGTTGGAGGCGACCACCTTGCGGCCCTTTTCCCGTGGCATCCGGCGCACCCCCTTCCGTGTGCGCTCACCGACCGGCCGGTCGGTGAGCGGGGATCATGCTACCCGAATGACAAGGGCCCTCCCGCGCCGTTTCTTCCCGGCGCGGGAGGGCCCGCACGTCGACCCCTGCCGCGATTAGACCCGCAGGTAGAAGCGGAGCGTGACCCAGGCGGTGGCGGCGCTGATCAGGCCACCGACGCCGGCCATCAGCGGGAACATCAGGAAGATGTCCGACCACTGGATCGGCGAGAGCAGCCCCTCGAGCGCCTTCAACGAACCGCTGAACAGCAGCTGTTTGGCGCCGATCAGCGCGATCAGGCCCAGCAGCGAGCCGATCAGGCCGGCGACCACCGCCTCCAGCACGAACGGCGCCTGGATGAACCAGTTCGACGCACCGACCAGCTTCATGACCGCGACCTCACGCCGCTTGCTGTACGCGGCCACCTGGATGGTGTTCGCCACCAGCAGCAACGCGGCGATGGCCATCACCACTGCGGCGGCCAGCGCGATGTTCTGGATGGCGGTGAGCACGTTGAAGATCTTGTCCAGCAGCCGGCTCTGGTCGACGATCACGTCGACACCCTCGGTGCCCTGGTACTGGTCGTAGATGTTCTTGTACTGCTCCGGGTTGACCAGCTTCAGCCGGAACGACTCGGGGAGCAGGTCGGGCTTCACGACGTTCACCAGGTCGGGCGCGTCCTGGTACATCTCCTTGAACGTCTTGTACGCCTCGTCCTTGTTGACGTAGAGGACCTCCTTGACCAGGGGGTCGCCCTTCAACTTGGCGTCGAGGTCGGTGCGCTGCTGCTCGGTGACGTCGGTCTTCAAGAAGATCGAGACTTCGACGTTCTTGTAGTAGAGGTCCTTCATGTCGCCGACCTGTTTGTACATCAGGCCGCTGGCGCCGAGCATGGTCAGCGAGACCGCCATCGTGATGATCATCGCGATCGTCATCGTGACGTTGCGCCACAGTCCGACCAGTACCTCGGACAGGACGTACTTTATCCGCATCGGGTGTTCCTCCGGCTCTCCGGCGTGAGGTGTTCGTCGTCAGGTCGTACGGCAGGGGTGGAGCGCCGGCTCACCCGTAGACGCCGCGGGCCTGGTCGCGCACGATGCGGCCACTCTCGATCTCGACGACGCGACGGCGCATCTGGTTCACGATGTTGGAGTCGTGCGTGACCATCACGACGGTCGTGCCGGTGCGGTTGATCCGGTCCAGCAAACGCATGATCTCGATCGAGGTGTCCGGGTCCAGGTTTCCGGTCGGCTCGTCCGCCAGCAGGATCAGCGGACGGTTCACGAACGCCCTGGCGACCGCGACCCGCTGCTGCTCACCGCCGGAGAGTTCGTGCGGGTACCGGTGCTCCTTGCCACCGAGCCCGACCAACTCCAGCACCTCGGGCACGACCCGGCGGGCCACCGCCTTGGTCTTGCCGATCACCTCCAGGGCGAACGCCACGTTCTCGTAGGCGGTGCGGTTCGGCAGCAGCCGGAAGTCCTGGAAGACGCAGCCGATGGAGCGCCGGAAGTGGGGTCGCTTCCAGGACCGCATCGAGGTGACGTCCTTGCCGTTGACGACGACCCGGCCCTTGTTGGGGGCGACCTCGTGCAGCAGCATCTTGATGATCGTGGACTTGCCGGAGCCTGATGGCCCGATGAAGAAGACGAACTCGCCCTTCTCGATCGAGACGGACACGTTGTCGAGCGAAGGCCGGGACGCCTTCGGGTACGTCTTCGTCACTTGCTCAAGCTGAATCACGGGTCGTGAGTCTACGCGGTGTAACCGCAGAGCCAAGTGGCACGCCCCGCCGAAGCGGGGCGCGTCATCGATTCGCCCGGTCAACCCGGAATCGACGACGCGCCCCGTTCACGATCGATCACGCAGCGTCGTTGGCGAGCTGCTGCTGCTTGCGCCAGCGGATACCCGCCTCGAGGAAGCTGTCCAACTCCCCGTCGAAGACCGACGACGGATTGCCGGTCTCCTGCTCGGTTCGGAGATCCTTCACCATCTGATAGGGGTGCAGCACGTACGAGCGCATCTGGTCGCCCCAGGAGCTGGTGCTGCCGGACTTCAGGCCGGCCAGCTTCGCCTCCTCCTCCTGCCGCTTGCGCTCCAGCAGCCGGGACTGGAGCACCCGCATCGCGGAGGCCTTGTTCTGCAGCTGGGACTTCTCGTTCTGGCAGGTCACCACGATGCCGGTGGGGATGTGGGTCAACCGCACCGCCGAGTCGGTGGTGTTGACGCTCTGCCCACCCGGCCCGGACGACCGGTAGACGTCCACCCGGATCTCGTTCTCCGGGATGTCGATGTGGTCGGTCTGCTCGGTGACCGGCAGCACCTCGACCCCGGCGAAGCTGGTCTGCCGGCGGCCCTGGTTGTCGAACGGGCTGATCCGGACCAGCCGGTGGGTGCCCGACTCGACGCTGAGCGTGCCGTAGGCGTACGGCACCTTGACGGTGAACGTGGCGGACTTCAGGCCGGCCTCTTCCGCGTACGAGGTCTCGTAGACCTCCGTCGGGTAGCCGTGCCGCTCCGCCCACCGCAGGTACATCCGCAGCAGCATCTCGGCGAAGTCGGCCGCGTCCACCCCACCGGCGCCCGCCCGGATGGCGACCAGCGCCTCCCGGGAGTCGTACTCGCCGGAGAGCAGGGTGCGGACCTCCATCTCCTGGATGGCCTTGGTCAGCGTGGCGATCTCCGACTCGACCTCGCCCAGCACCCCGGAGTCGGCCTCGTCCTCGGCCAACTCCAGCAGCACCCGCGCGTCGTCGAGGCCGGACCGCAGGCTGCCCAGCTTGCTGATCTCGCCGTTGACGTACGACAACTGCGAGGTCACCTGCTGCGCCTTGGCCTGGTCGTCCCAGAGATCCGGCGCGGACGCCTGCTCCTCCAGCCGGGCCTTCTCCTCCCGCAGGCGGTCGAGGTCGAGCACCGCCTCGATGTTGCGCAGGGTCGCGTCGAGTTCCTTGAGCTGTTCGGCGTAATCGGCAGCGGTCACGACAGACAAGGGTACTGTGCGTGCGGCGGTCCGCTCACGTCACACCACCTACCAGGGCCGATGATCAGCCGACCGGGGCGGTCTTGAGCCAGGACAGCGCCGCCTTGTGGTAGGCGACGGCGAACTCCAGCGCACTGGCGTCGTACTCGTCGCCCTCCTTCTTGGCGGTCTTGACCTGCTCCCGGACGTACGCGAGGGCCTCGGTGTGGTATTCGTTGGCCGAGGTGTAGAGGTTCTTGAGCTGGCTGGCCGAGTGCAGGTTGCCGAACGCGATCCGCAGGGCGATCGGGTTGCGGATGGTGTCCCGACCGGGATTCTCCGCCAGCCATCGGGAGAAGGTCCGCTTCCCCGCCGCCGTGATCGCGTAGGGTTGACTCATCCGCGGCCCGGGCTTGCCCAGCCGCACGAAACCACGCTCCGCCAGGACCGGCAACTCACGGTAGACCTGACTGCGTGTCATCGACCAGTACGGCGCCAGTCGGCGCTCAGCGGCGGCCATCAGCTGGCCGCCTGTCATCGGGCCCTCATGCAACAACCCCAGCAGGGCCGCCGCAGTGGGGTTGACTCCGGAATCCGCCATGCCCTCTAAGCTGCCACTTTGCCGTCCCGGCGTCCAGGATTTCCGGATTTGCCACCCGGGAGGATTTCCAATGTGCACTGTCGGCGGACGACAGTGCTCCCAGGACCGCCCCCGACCGCCCACTGGCCCGCACCATCGGCGGTGACCTGGGGCGCACCGACCGTGGTGGCCGGCGCGGTGGCCGTCCCGCGCCGCCCGCGCCCGGGACGACCCCGACCGGCGGCGGCCGGATCACCCGCCACCGCCGGTCGTCGCCGGTTCACCCCATGTGCGGGTACGTGTGGTCGGTCGGCGCCACGAACGTCTCCTTGATCGTCCGGGGCGACATCCAGCGCACCAGGTTGTGCCACGACCCGGCCTTGTCGTTGGTGCCGCTGGCCCGGGCTCCGCCGAAGGGCTGCTGCCCGACCACCGCCCCGGTCGGCTTGTCGTTGATGTAGAAGTTGCCGGCCGCGTACCGCATCTTCTCGGCCACCGCGTCGACCACCCGGCGGTCGGTGGCGAAGATCGACCCGGTCAGGGCGTACGGGGCGATGGACTCGGCCTGGGTGACCACGTCGTCGAAGTTGGCGTCGTCGAAGACGTGCACGCCGAGGATCGGCCCGAAGTATTCGGTGGTGAACGTCTCGTGGGCCAGGTCGGTGCACTCGAACAGCGTCGGGCGGACGAACCACCCGACCGAGTCGTCGGCGGTGCCCCCGGCCAGCACCCGGCAGCTGTCGTCCCCGGCGATCAGGTCCAGCGCGGCGGTGTGCCTGGCGAACGCGCGGGCGTCGATCACCGCGCCGCCGAAGTTGGCGAAGTCGGTCACGTCGCCGTAGGTCAACGCGTCGGCGGTGGCGGCCAGCCGGTCCCGCAGCCCACCGGACCACAGCGACCGGGGGACGTACGCCCGCGAGGCGGCCGAGCACTTCTGGCCCTGGTATTCGTAGGCGCCCCGGATCAGCGCGGTGTGCAGGGCGTCGACGTCGGCGCTGGGGTGCGCGACGACGAAGTCCTTGCCGCCGGTCTCGCCGACCAGCCGGGGGTAGCCCCGGTAGGCGGCGATGTTCTCGCCGACCGTGCGCCACAGCTGCTGGAAGACCCTGGTGGAGCCGGTGAAGTGGATGCCGGCCAGGTCCGGGTCGGCGAGCACCACGTCGGAGACCTCCTCGCCCCGCCCGGTGACCATGTTGATCACGCCGGGGGGCAGGCCGGCCGCCTCGAACAGCCGCATGGTGAAGTGCGCCGCGAACTGCTGGGTGGGGCCCGGCTTCCAGACCACGGTGTTGCCGAGCAGGGCCGGCGCGGACGGCAGGTTGCCGGCGATCGCGGTGAAGTTGAACGGGGTCACCGCGTAGACGAAGCCCTCCAGCGGGCGGTGGTCGAACCGGTTCCACACCCCCGGCGACGAGTTCGGCTGGGCCGCCAGCAACTCCCGGGCGAAGTGCACGTTGAACCGGAGGAAGTCGATGAACTCGCAGGCCGCATCGATCTCCGCCTGCACGGCGGTCTTGGACTGGCCGAGCATGGTGGCCGCGTTGAGGGTGTCCCGCCACGGGCCGGCCAGCAGCTCGGCGGCGCGCAGGAAGACCGCGGCCCGCTCCTCGAACGGCAACGCCCGCCACATCGGCGCGGCGTCCTTGGCGGCCCGTACGGCGGCGCGGGCGTCGTCGTGGGTGGCGTGACCGGTGACCCCGAGCACGTGCGCGTGCCGGTGCGGCTGCACCACGTCGATCGGGTCGCCACCGGCCATCCGCTGCTCACCGGCGATGGTCATCGGCAGGTCGATCCGCTCGGCGGCCAGCTCGGTCAGCCGCCGTTGCAGCCGCTCCCGGTCGGCGCTGCCCGGCTCGTAGGTGCGTACCGGCTCGTTGTGCGGCTCGGGTACGGAGAACACGGCGTCCATCACAGCTCCTGGGCGATCTCGACAGCGGCGGCGAAATCGGCCCCGCGGGCACCGACCGGACGGCCGGACACCGGACACCGCGCGGCGTGCCTGGCGCGGTGGCGGGACCTCCGGGGATTCTCCCACGCCGACCCCGACGGAACCACGCCCCGCCCGCCCCGCACCGATGATCGCGAGGCCACGACACCTTCAGGGCGACGATTCGTATCAAACAGCCCCCGTCGATCAGCAGAAAGACAGGGCGGTCCGACGGCGGCGGCACCGGGAGGGCAGCCGCCGTCGGACCGACGCGGGCCCGGCCGGGCGGACCGGCGCGGGCCGGCGGCGCTACGGGCAGACCGCAGCCGCACCGCCCATGCCACCCGCCCCCTCCGGCTGCCCGGCCGGGCGTGGGGACGGTCCGCGCCCAGCCAGGGACCGCACCGTCAGCCCGCGTACGCTGGTTCGAGCGATCAGAGGCCCTCCCGGTGCCGGGGTGGCGCGGTGTCGAAGGGGAGACGATGAGCAAGCAGCCCGGCAGCTCCACGGCGGCGTCCACACGGACGGTCGACACCGGGCAGGGCGGCGGGGAGACCCACACCGCACCGGCGGGGTACGCCCCGGGCACGCCCCTGCTGGCGGTGCTCGCGCTCGGATGGCTGGCCGCGATGCTGTGGTCCACCCGGGAAGCGATCCACTCGGCGGCGGTCGGCCTCACCGCGATCACCCTCTCCGCCTTCGCCCTACCCGGGGTGATCTCCGCCGCGCTGGTCGCCGGGACGGCCGTCGCGCTGGCCGCGAGCGAACTGGCCGCCCGCCGGCTCGGCGACCGCGCCGCACTGCGCTTCGCGGCGGCGCTCGGGGCCGGCATGCTGGTCGGGCTGGGCACCGCCCTGGCCGTCAACCTGACCTACGCCGACAACGCCACCACCAACACCATCGCCGGCACCAGCGCGGCGGCGGCCATCATCGGCGGGGCGATCGCCGGGGCGCGTACCCCGGCACCGGTCGGCGCGGTGGTCGCCGCCGCCCTCGGCACCCTGCTCTTCGTCGTGCTGTTCAGCCAGGCCCGCGACCCGCTGTTCGACCTGTTCGGTGCGGACGACTCGCAGGCGTCCCTGGTCGGCGCCGCGAAGTGGGTCTCCCGCACCGAGTCGCTGCTCGGCGGACTGTTGGCCGGGCTGCTCGCCTTCGGCTACCTCAGCTGGGCCCGCCGCCGGGCCGTCCGCCGCGCCCCCGACGCCCCTGCTCCACGCTGGCCCGCCTACCTGCTCGCCGGAGCCGGTCCGGGTCTGCTCCTGCTGCTCACCGAGGTGATCATCCGGATCGGCGGCCGGACCCTGCTGGATCTGGCCGGCGCGCTCAGCGAGGCGGACGCGGTGGCCCAGACCAGCATGGGCACCTCCCGGATCGACAACGGCATCTGGGTGCTCTTCGTGGGCGCGTTGACCTCGGTGGTTCTCTTCGGCCGCACCCTCGGCCCGACCCACCGCGACGACGACCCCGAGACCGTCGAGGACTGACCCGGGTCAGGAGGCGGTACGCAGCAGCAACTCCCACTCGGAGGGGGCGTACCACTCCAACTCGTGGTCCTCGGCCCCGTCGACGGTGAACTGGGCGTCCGGGTCGCCGGCGAGCGCTTCGTGCACCACGTCGACGGCGGCGGTGACGTCCTCGACCGCTTCGTCCCCGTCCACGTGCAGCGCGGCCACGGCCGACGCCGGCACCGGTCCGTCCAGCTCCACCACGCTGGAGCCCAGCTCGCCGTCACCCCGGCCGACGGCGGCACCGGGCAGGTCGACTGAGACCACCACCCGCCGTCGGGGTGCGGCCGGGTCCTCCCGCAACAGTTGCAGGGCGTCCTGGGCGGCCCGGGTGAAGGCGACGTACTCCAACTCCTCCTCGTCGCCCTCGGCGTACCACTCGCGCAGGGTGGGGGTGACCGCGTGCCCGTCGCTGACCGGCAGTCCCCGCTCGCGCAGCAGGGCCAGCATCGGCACGGTCGCCGGCACGTACACCCGGACCAGCTCGTCGCCCGCCATCGTCTCCCCCGCTCGTTGCCGTGCCGGCTGTTTCGCCGCGTCCCCCGGGACCGTGGCCGCACCGCCCGCCCGAACGCCGATCATGCCGTACGGGCGGTACGGGCGCGGACCCGACGGCCGAGACCGTCATACACCGCACACCGCTGCGGTGGAAGACGCCGCACCGGGCGGACGGTCCGGTGCTGGGCGGGGAAGGCTGTCGGTGGCAAACTGATCCGAACGACGTCAAGCCGAGGGGTTTCCGTGGAGCCGAGGTTTCTCCTGCTCTCCGACGTGGCCGCCGAGCTGAACGTCTCAGATTCGCAGGTCTATCACATGGTACGCAGCGGCGAACTGCCCGCCATCAAGATCGGCGGGCGGGGTCAGTGGCGGGTGGAGCGCGCCCGGCTTGAGGAATACATCCAGCTCAAGTACGCCGAGACCGCCGAGTGGGTACGCGGCAACCCGCTCACCGACCGCGACCCGGAGTGATCGCCCCGTCCCCCTGAGCCATTGACCCTGGGCGTTGCCGTGGTCGACAATCGACGCTGTCGAAAGCAAACGAAGGCAAACGCAGGGATTGAGGGTGCAGCGATGGCCGACTCCCGCCGTCCGGGGCCGACCCGACCACCGATCCGGTTGCGCCCCGCCCCCATCGCCGACCCGCCCTACGTCGACGAGGTGCCGGATCTGTGGCCCCGACCGCCCGGCCAACTCGCCCTCGACCTGTTCGGCACCGGGCAGCCGCCCGTCGGTCGCCCGGCCGGCCGACGGCCCGACCCCCGACCCCACCCCGGGCATCCGGCCACCCCGGCACTGCCCCCGCCCGCCACCGCCACCCCCGAGGCGACCCGTGCGGCCCACCGGTTCGTCGGCACCTGCCTGGAAATCCTCAACGGTTACCGGCCGCCCGGCCAGATCCGGGCACTGGTCGAGCCGGGGCACACCGCCGAGGTGAGCGAACAACTCGCCCGCGCCTCATCGCGTACCCCGCCGGTGCGTCGGCGCTCCACCCGTCCCGCCGTCCACCTGCGCCGGCTGCGGGTGTTCGAGCCGCACGCGGCAGCTGTCGAGGTGGCTGTGGTGGTCGCCGCAGGTGGTCGGACCTGGGCGATGGCGCTCCGCCTGGAACACCGCCGAGGCAGCTGGCTCTGCACCACCCTCCAGGTCATCTGACCCCCCCACCCACCCGCCCACCCCAGACCCCCACCCCCACCCCCGCGCCCCCGCAGCCAGCCCGCCGTGTTGATCAAGAGGTTCAGGTCATTCCTAGAGATCCAACTGACGTATTCCTCTTGATCAGCGCGGGAAGCGGAACCCGGAGGGCTGATCCGGGTGAGGGGCGGGGCTGGGTGGGGGTGAAGTCGGGCAAGGGGTTCTGCGGTCTGGATAACAGGACCGCCGGGAACGGCAGGACCGCCCGGAACGGCAGGACCGCCCGGAACGGCAGGACCGCCCGGAACGGCAGGACCGCCCGGAACGGCAGGACCGCCCGGAACGGCAGGACCGCCCGGAACT